>NZ_JBSSCF010000001.1:0-242500 GCF_054059515.1 Bradyrhizobium sp. URHC0002
CACGGGAGGAATAGCATGGCAGACGCAGCGGTCGCAGCACGTTCTTCTGAATCGACGAGCAGTGGCACGACCCAACAGGTCGATGTCGCCGTCGTCGGCGCCGGATTTGCCGGCCTCTATCTCCTGCATCGCCTGCGCAAGGCCGGCTTCTCGGCTGTCGTGATCGAGGAGGCCGGCGACGTCGGCGGCACCTGGTACTGGAACCGCTATCCCGGCGCACGCTGCGACATCCAGACCATCGACTACAGCTACACGTTCGATTCCGAACTGGAGCGCGAATGGACCTGGTCGGAAAAATACGCGACGCAACCGGAAATCCTGCGCTATTTCGGCTTCGTCGCCGATCGTTATGACCTCCGTCGCGACATCCGCTTCAGCACCAGGGTCGAGGCCGCGAACTGGGATGACACCAGCGAGCGCTGGCAACTCGTCACCGACAACGGCGCGAGCGTATCCTGCCGCTATTACATCATGGCCACCGGCTGTCTCTCCACGCCAAAGCCGCCGGAGATCGACGGCGTCAAGGATTTCAAGGGCGCGGTCTATTTCACCGGACGCTGGCCGCATGATGGCGTCAATCTCGCAGGCAAGCGCGTCGCCGTGATCGGGACCGGATCATCGGGCATCCAGTCGATTCCGCTGATCGCCGAGCAGGCTGCGCATCTGACCGTGTTCCAGCGCACCGCGAGCTTTGCCCTGCCCGCGCATAACGGTCCGGCGCCCGACGATCGCAGGACCTATTTCGAGGCTGACCGTGCTGCCTATCGTGAGCAGGCGCGCTGGTCGCTCGCCGGCGTGCCGTATCCGCAGGAGACGGCGGTGAGCTGGCAATTGAGCGATGCCGAGCGCCGCGAGCGCTTCGAGAAAGCGTGGGCTGCCGGCGATCTCGTCCACATCCTGACCCAGCTCTGGGCTGACCAGGGCGTCGATTTCGACGGCAACGCGCTGATCGGCAAGTTGATTCACGAGAAGATTCGGGCCGTCGTGAAGGATCCCGACACTGCCGCGGCACTGAGCCCGCATGACCATCCATTCGGCGCCAAACGGCCCTGCCTCGATACCAACTACTACGCCACCTACAACCGTCCCAACGTCACGCTGGTGAATCTGCGGCAAGAGCCGATCAAGGCCGTCACCGCCTCCGGCATCGTCACCGACAAGCGCAGCGTCGACGTCGACGCCATCGTGTTCGCCACCGGCTTCGACGCCATGACCGGCGCGATCATGGCGGTGCATCCGATCACCGGACGGGCCGGCAAGTCGTTGTCGAGCGTCTGGGCCCAGGGACCGCAGACCTATCTCGGCCTCACGGTCGCGGGCTTCCCCAACCTCTTCATGATCACCGGTCCCGGCAGCCCGTCGGTGCTGTCGAACATGGCGGTGTCCATCGAGCAGAACGTCGACTGGGTGGTCGATCGGCTGGCGGCGTTGCGCGAGGCCGGCTTCACGACCATGGAAGCAACTGAAACCGCGCAAGCCGGCTGGGCGCAGCACATGGCCGACTGCTCGATGATGACGCTGCACCGGCTGGCCAACACCTGGTACACGGGCGCCAACGTTCCCGGCAAGGCGCAGAGCTTGATGCCCTATACCGGCGGCGTCGGCCCCTACCGCAGCATCTGCAACGAGGTCGTCGGCCGCGGCATGCTGGGCTTCAAGCTGTCGGGCCCCAATGTCGCCGAGCAATGCAACGATGGCGAGGTGGTTCGCCTGCAGCCGGACGTGCGGCTGGTGCTGGGCATGCTGGCGGAAATGAACCTGCCGCAACTCGAACAGCTTGGCGCGCAAGGCGCGCGCGACTTCGTCACCGAATTCAACAAGGGCCGGCCTGCCGGTCGTCCCGTCGGCGAGGTCGGCAGCGGCGCGCTGCAAGGCGCCGACGGTCCGCTGCCCTATCGCCTCTATCGGCCGGCAACGCCGGGGCCACACCCGATCGTGGTCTATTTCCATGGCGGTGGCTGGGTGTTCGGCGACGAGCAGTCCGACGATCCGTTCTGCCGCGACATCTGCCGCCGCAGCGGCATGATCGTGATCAGCGTCGGGTACCGCCACGCGCCCGAGCATCGCTTCCCGGCGGCGGCCGAGGATGGTTATGCGGCGACGCGCTGGATCGCCGAGCATGCGGCCGAACTCGGCGGCAAACCGGGACCGGTGCTGGTCGCAGGCTGGAGCGCCGGCGCCAACATCGCCGCCGTCACCTGCCAGCTCGCGCGCGATCGCGGCGGCCCGCCAATCGCAGGCCAGCTGCTGGTGTGCCCGGTCACCGATTGCAGGTTCGACCGCTCGTCCTACACCGACAATGCGGCCGGCTATTTCCTGACGCGATCGATGATGTTCTGGTTCTGGGACATCTACTGCTCGCCCGCCGACCGCACCGATCCGCGCGCCTCACCGCTGCGCGGCAATCTGACGAACTTGCCCCCGGCGTTCGTGGCAACCTGCGAGTTCGATCCGCTGCGTGACGAGGGCATCGCATATGCCGAGGCCATGGCTGCCGCCGGTGTCCCGGTCGAGCAATTGCAGGCGCGCGGCCACATCCATACGTCCCTGATGATGGTGGACGTGGTGGTCACCGGCGTCAGCGGACGCGCAAAGATGGCGGAAGCGCTGCGCGGCTTTGCGGGACTGCCACGGAACTTGAAAGAGAGCGAGGACCTCTCGCCGATCGCGGTCAACGCTGCCGCGGGGTAACGCGCAAGGCAACGACGGCCTGTCCTTTGAGCGGCCTGAAATTTTAGTCCGCTCACGACGGGCGTTTGCGTTGCCTTGACGCGGTGGGCTGCTTTGGCGCCGGCCGCTTGGCCGCAACCCGGTGTGCGGCCGCCAGCGCGGCGCGCGCCCACGTGATGAACTCGTCGGGCTCATCGAACAGCCGGTCCGGCACGCGCCAGAATGCGAGGTCTATCATCTGGCCCTGCTTCGCATAGTTGAGCGGCGGAAATGCCTCGGCTTCCCTGAACGTCTCCCGGTTCTCTTCATCCACCCGGAAATAGAGCGTGTTCTCCGTCACCATACCCAGCATCACCCCGTCGCAGAACACGCCGGTCTTGCCGAACATGCCCCGCAGGGTGACGCTGCCGAGCGGCGCGAGCTGCTCGCGCAGAAACTCGGCATAGGTTTCGCTGGCAACCATCTTTAATCCGGCCTGGTTCAAACCCGGTTACGCCGCTGGTTCGCGGCGTCCGGCAGACTGTCATGCAATAGATTTTCTACGTCAACCTCCCGCTGGATTTCGCTTATTGTCGCCGACGCCACCAAAACAAGACATCGGAAGCCAAATCTCATGACAGACGACGCAAAAGCCATCGAAGGCGTGATCCAGTCCTACCTCGACGGTCTCCACGAGGGCGACGCCGACAAGATTGCCAGCGCCTTTCACCAAACCAGCGCGCTGACCAGCGTCGCGGACGACGGCGAACTGACGATCACGCCGCGCGACGTCTGGCTGAACAACGTCCGGAACAGGCCGTCGCCGAAGCAGCGGGGCCTCTCGCGGCACGATGAAGTGCTGTCGATCGACCTCGTCGGTCCGACGATGGCCTACGTCAAGCTCAAATGCGCAATCCCTCCGCGCTTCTTTACCGATCAACTGTCGCTGTTGAAGATCGATGGCCGCTGGCAGATCGCGCAAAAGGTTTTTATGACCGAAACGCGGGAATAGCCTGCCGCAGGCCGGGCCATATGGAAGGAAGCCCGCGATGAACGTACTCGATGATTACATGGTCGATTCCCACCTGTCGCTTCTGGACAGGACGCGGATCCAGGCCCAGGTGCTGGTGCCGGTGCTGCAAGCGTTGCGCGCGGAACTGGGCCGGGAAAGGGCCGACGCGATCGTAAAGGACGCGCTGCGCGACTGGTCGAAGCAATTGTTCGCCGCCGTGGGCGAGCGTGTTGAGGGTAGCGCACGGCGCAAATGGGCGGCCATGCACACCGCGCTCGCCGAAGTCACCGAACGCGAAGTGACGGTCGAGATGATCAGGCACGATGAGGAGGCGCTGGAATTCGACGTCACGCATTGCCGCTTCGCGGAATTCTTTCGCGCGCTCGGCGAACCGGAACTCGGCGCGCTGCTGGTCTGCGCCACCGATTTCGATATCGTTGCGGCCGGCGGCAGCGAGGTCGGCCTCACGCGCGACGAGACCCTGATGCAGGGCGCGCCGAGCTGTACGTTCCGCTACAGGTTCGCACCGCGATCATAAATACCTCGTGAAAAGCGCTTTCAATTGCGTATGATGTCTCGCAAGGAAGCCGTGGTCATACCGGCTCGCAAAGGGAGAGCGCCGATGGCAGCGACAGCGGAGCAAGCAGCGCCCTGGCTCAACGGGCGATCATTCGCCGCCTGGCGGGAAGAGTTCGACCGCAGCGGTTACCTGATCTTCGAACGCGTTCTGCCTCCCGAGCGTGTCGCTGAAATCCGCGCGGCGCTGGCGCCGCATCTGGCGCGCGATCTGCTCGGCCGCAACGATTTTGAAGGCACCAAAACCAATCGCGTCTATGCCCTGCTGGCGAAATCGCC
Organism: Bradyrhizobium sp. URHC0002; assembly: GCF_054059515.1. Lineage (NCBI taxonomy): Bacteria > Pseudomonadati > Pseudomonadota > Alphaproteobacteria > Hyphomicrobiales > Nitrobacteraceae > Bradyrhizobium > Bradyrhizobium sp. URHC0002. Next base: position 4,517 of record NZ_JBSSCF010000001.1, read on the forward strand.
TGTCTTCGCCGAGCTCGCGATCCATCCGCTTGCCATGGCCTTTGTCGAAGCCGAACTCGGCGAGAGCTGCCTGCTGTCCGCCCTGCTCGCGATCAATCTGCATCCGGGCGAGACGGTGCAGCCCTGGCATTTCGACGACAGCGGCGCAAAGATTCCCCGGCCTCGTCCCGCGCTCGGCATCAGCACCTTCTGGGCGATCGACGACACCACCGAGCAGAACGGCGCCACCGAAATCATTCCGGGAAGCCATTTGTGGGATGGGCAATATATCGCGGGCGCGATACAGCCCGCCCATTTCACCAACGAAGCCGAGCATGACGAGGGTGACCGGCCGGACGCCGTCAAGCTGATCATGCCGTCGGGATCGCTGGCCATCACCAAGGGAACGCTGTGGCATCGCGGCGGCGCCAACCGGTCAGACCGGCCGCGCCTGATCATCACGCCGCAATATTGCGTGGGCTGGGTGCGGCAGCTCGAAAACATGGCGCTCGCCGTCCCCGCCGACGTAGCGAGCCGATTGCCGGAGCGCGCCCGCGAGCTGATCGGCTATTCGATCCATCCGCCATTCATGGGATATGTCGACGGCGTTCATCCCCGGCGCCTGCTGCGGACGCACTGACGGTAAGCCTCTGCGCGCGCCCTACTCCGCGGCGGTCGCGGACCTCACTGATGCCCGCGCGTCCGCATCGAACACGATGCCCTCATAGCCCTTCTGCGCGACGTCGGTGATGGCGGCGACGTATTTCGGCGTGCCGCCATTATAGACGAGGTAGCGGGTCTTGCCGTGCTCGTGGCCGGGGATGTTGGAATTGTAGCCGGTGAACCATGACTTGGCTTTGCGCATCAGCATGATGGCGTACATCTTCGTCACATGCGCGGTCCAGCGCGCCTGCGCTTCGGCGGTTGGTTCGGCGCGCGTGTAGCCGCGGCGCCAGATGTGCTCGAGCAGGCCCATGCACCAGCCGACACCGTTCTCGATGCCGCGCGGAAAATTCGTCGAGGCCGAACCGCTTTGCGGCCCGGTCGGCATCAACAGGTTCGGAAAACCATGCGCCATCATGCCGAGAAAGGTCGAGGGGCCGTCGCGCCATTGCTCGGCCAGTTTCACGCCGCCAACGCCGGTAATGTCGATCGCATCGAACGAGCCGGTGATGGCATCGAAGCCGGTGGAATAGACCAGGATATCGAGCTCGTAGTCGCGCGCGCTGGTGCGCAGGCCGCTCTCGGTCACGCGATCGATCGGGGTCTCGCCGATGTCGACGAGGTGCACATTGTCGCGGTTATAGGCCTCGAAGTAATTGGTCTCCAGCGGCACCCGCTGCACGCCAAAGCCGTGATCCCTCGGGATCAGCTTTTCCGCCGTCACCGGGTCCTTGACGCGCCGGCGGATGCGGCCGGCGATGTAGGCGGAAAATTCGGCGTTGGCCGCCTCGTCGGTAAAGATCTCGCGAAAGTTGCTCAGCCAGATGCCGAAGCCGGGCTCGTCATAGAGCTTGTCCCACAGTGCGATCCGCTCCTCGGCCGTGACCTCGTAGAAACCGCGCCGGTCCGGCTCATGCTCGAAGCCGCCGGGCGTCCGGGTGCAGGCGGCAAAAATCTCGTCGTAGCGCGAGCGAATATCGGCCATCTCAGCTTCGGAGATCGGACCGTTATTGAGCGGCGCGCTCCAGTTCGGACGACGCTGAAACACCGTGAGTTCGCCGACCTTGTCCGCGATCTCGCCGATCACCTGGATCGCGGTCGCACCGGTGCCGATGATGCCAACCTTCTTGCCGGCGAGGTCGACCGGATCATGCGGCCAATGAAACGTGTGGAACGAGCGGCCCTTGAACGCCTCCATGCCTTCCAGCCGCGGCAGCGTCGGTATCGACAGCAACCCGACCGTGAGAATGACGAACCGGCAGGTCAGTTCGCTTCCGTCGTCGAGCCGGAGCCGCCACAGATGACCGGCCTCGTCGAAGGCCGCCGCCTCAACCTTAAGATTGAACCGCATGTATTTGCGAAGATCGAACTTTTCCGCGACGTAGTTCAGATAGCGCAGGTTCTCCGGCTGCGCCGAAAACCGCTCCTTCCAGTGCCACTCGTTGAGCAGCTCCTTCGAGAAGGAATAGCCGTAGGTGTAGCTCTCGGAATCAAAGCGCGCGCCCGGATAGCGGTTCCAGTACCAGGTTCCGCCGAGATCGGGGGCGGCATCGAGCACAAGGGCATCCACCCCGAGATCGGCCAGCCGCTTGATCTGGTAAATGCCCGACACGCCCGCGCCAACGACGACGACCTCGTAATGCGGCTTGATGTCCCCGGTCATGCGCGGCTTCCCCATTGTTGTTTCTTGGACGATCTTGGCGCAGTCGGGTTGGACTATACTCAATAATTCGCGTCGTGCACTTGCGTCAGGATGCCGGGTTGCATTGCAAAACCGGTCCGCTCAAACATTGTTTGAAGCGGAGCACGGTGTCGCCTCTCGACGGGCTGCATCACATATCCGGCGTGACGCCGATCTCGGCGTGGAGCTGCGCGACATAAGGGTCCTCGATCCCCAGCGCGTCGAGTTGCGTCGCCAGCTGCACGAGGTATTCCCTGTTGGTGCCGAGGATGCCCTTCCCGCTTGCAATCATCGCCGCGGTCTCCGCAAACGGCAGTTCGCCGACATAGCTCGGGTGCGAAGGGTTCGAGACGAAGGCAAGTGCCTCGATCGGCCCCTGCGGCGTTGTCATCGGCACCATCGCCGGTGCATAGCCGCCGCGCAGCATCTCGCGGCGCCACAGGATCGCCGTTTCCGCATGAACGGAATCGGCAGCGATACGGAACGCCAGCCCATGGCAACGTCCTTGCTGCGGCTCCAGCGAAAGCATCAGCGCCGGATGGTCCTGCGAGCCCCGGCCGAGATTGATCTTCAGCGTGAAGCGGCGCTGATAGCCCTCGACGTCGGCGAGCCGGACTTCGGCAAAATGAAATCCGGGGTCCCACATCAGCGAGCCGTAGGAATAGATCCAGAGGTCGTCTCCCGCCCTGTGATTGCCGAGCACCGCGAGCCGTGACGCCTCGATCACCTCGTCCGACAGCCGCCAGCCCTCGGGCCATCCCGCGGCCCGGATGCGCTGCTCCCACATCGCAAACATCTCCGGCGTCAGGCGCAGCCGCGATTTTTCCGGATGCGTCACGCGGGTTCGAAGCTCGGGCAGGTGAATGAATGCGTCTGCAGTCAAGCCGGCATGCTCCTTTGGCGATGCGACAATCCTCGGCAATGTGCCATTGTCGGTCCCTTGGCGCCAACCTTGAAGACGAACGAATGTGGTCCCCTCGCATGTTATTCTGTCATGGCTCGCCCAGGATTTTTAGGGTGTAATGCAGCTCACCCCGACCACGCCCCACCCGCAAACTTCCCCACGATATCGAAGGCATCCGATGCGCGACCAGTTCTCCAATACGCAAGCGATCCGCAAACCCGCGGTTACCTCCAAAGGCGGCATCGTCGCCGCCCAATCCAGCAAGGCTGCGCAAGTCGGCGCCGAGGTGCTGGCCGCGGGCGGCGACTGCGTCGACGCCGTGATCGCCACCACGTTTGCGCTGGGCGTGCTGGAGCCCTGGATGAGCGGGCTCGGCGGCGGCGGCGCGATGGTGCTCTACCGGGCGCGCGAAGACCGCTATGAAGTGATCGACTACGGCATGCGCGCACCGCGCAGCCTGCGGCTCGAGGATTATCCGCTGACCGGCGACGGCGCGGCATCGGATATTTTTCCCTGGCCGCGCGTCAAGAACGACCGCAACATTCATGGCCCCGGCTCGATCGCCGTCCCCGGCGTGGTGGCCGGCATGGAGGAAGCGCATCGTCGCCACGCCAAACTGCCGTGGAAGGAATTGCTGGCGCCGAGCGTCAAGCTCGCCGGTAAAGGCCTTGCGGTCGACTGGTGGACCACGCTGATGATTTCGAGCGCGGCTGCGGACTTGCGCCGCTACCCCGCCAGCGCCGCCGCCTATCTGCAGGACGGCCTGCCGCCAAATCCGCAATGGGGCATCAAGTCGGAGGTCCGCATGCCGCAGGACCGGCTCAAGGCCACGATGGCGCAGCTCGCGAGTGCCGGCCCGCGCGACTTCTACGAGGGCGATCTGGCGAACAGCCTCGCTGCCGACATCCAGGCCGCCGGTGGCGCGCTGTCAGTCGAAGACCTCAAGCCGTTCCGCGCTCATCTGCGTGAGGCACTGGCCATTCCCTATCGCGGCGGTCAGGTATTCGCGACGCCAGAACTTACCGCTGGTCCAACGCTTTCGCGCACGCTCGGTCTTCTGCAGCAAAATCTCAAGCCTGCGCGCGGCGGACCGGATGCGGCGGCCTACGTCGCTTACGCATCGGCACTGCAGGCGGCCTATCGCGAGCGCCTGAAGGACATGGGCGATGAAGACGGCAGGCGTTCGCTCGGCACGGAAGCGCTGGCGCCGGCCTGCACCACGCATTTCTCGGCGGTCGATCGCGACGGCAACATGGCCGCGGTGACGCAGACGCTGCTGTCGACCTTCGGCTCCAAATTCGTCTCGAGCCAGACCGGCATCACCATGAACAACGGCATCATGTGGTTCGATCCCGCGCCGGGCGCGCCGAACTCGCTGGCGCCAGGCAAGCGTTGCATGACCAACTACACGCCGGTGCTGGCGCAGGCGGCCGATGGCCGGCGCGCTGCCATTGGCGCTTCCGGCGGCCGGCGCATCCTGCCGGCGGTGAGCCAGCTGCTGTCCTTTGTGATGGATTACGGCATGGACCTCGATGCGGTGATCCACCAGCCGCGCATCGACGCCAGCGAAGGCGCCGTCGTGATCGGCGATGTGCGCCTGCCTCAGGCCGCGCACGAGGCGCTGGGCGCGCGTTTCGATTACGAAAATGCGCGCATCCAGACCCTGCCGATGAAATTCGCCTGCCCCAGCATCGTGCTGCGCGACGGCGACACCAACAGCGGCGCGACCGAGGTGTTCCAGCCGTGGAGCGAGGCGGTGGCGGAGGGATGAGGCGAAGCGAGCCCGCGTGATCGCTTAAACGCCCTTGGCCTCACCCGCGCTTCGCCGCGATGACGCTGATTTCCGATCCTGGCAGCGGCGTGATGCGTTCCAGCGAGAGACCGGCGGCCGCAAATAGCTGTCGATATTCCTGCTCGGTGCGCTGCTGCCCGCCAGGCATCGCGAGCATGTTCATGTCGGCCATGGCGATCCGCTGGTGGATCGGCGTCGCCTCCATCCTTTCCGGCATGACACGCACGATCAGCAGGATCTTGCCGGCCTGGTGCATGGCGTTACGGCAGTTGCTCAGGATCGCGATACTTTGCGCGTCGTTCCAATCGGGGATGACGTATTTCAGAACGTAGGCATCGGCCGCCTCAGGCACCGAGCGGAAGAAATCGCCGGCGATAATTTCGCATCTCGCGGCAACGCCCGCATCGGCAAGGTTCTGCTGTGCCTGCGCCATTCCGCTGGGCAGATCGAAGACCGTGCCGAGGACGCCCGCATTGGCAGCGAGAATGGCAGCCATCAATGCGCCATTGCCGCCACCGACATCGACGATGTTCCGGAACTGGGAGAAGTCGTAGGTCGAAACCAACAGCTCGGTAATCCGCCTGGTGTTTTCGGCCATAGCCGCGTTGAAGATAGCAGCCTGCTCTGGATTGGCGGCGAGATATTCGAAACTGCCTACGCCGTAGACACGACGCGTGCCGGATTCGCCGGTTCTCACGCTGTGAAGCAGCTCGCCCCAGGATCTCCAGGCACGCTCGCCGCCGAACATCAAGGCGAGGTTTCGCATCGAACCGGGTACATTCGATCGGAGTTGATTTCCCGCAGCTGTCAAAGCAAAGCGTCCAGACTCGCATTCTTCGACCAGGCCGATGCTTGCGAGGGCGCGCAGCAGCCTGCGAAGCGGAACCGGTGCCGCATCGATTTCCTGCGCCAGGGCGTCGGCCGTCTTCGCCCCGGTTGCAAGCAGATCGGCAATGCCAAGCTCGGCCGCCACATGAACCACACGCGCGGGCATGTAGCCGGTGATCAACGGCCACAAGGTAGCCGGCGAGGTGGCACTTCCTTCCGATGCGGACATCGTTCACCCTCCTCGGATCGGTTCCCGCGGCCGCGCCGCGGTTAGCGCGCGGTCTTGTTTATCGATACGATCTCGCGCACCTTGGTGCGCTGCTCGTCAATCGCACTGGCAAACTGCGCGGGCATCAGGACGCGGACCTTAACGCCGACCGCCTGCAGCCGCGCATTAACCTCCGAATTCTCGCCGACGGCAGCGACGTCATCAGCGATCCTGTCGCGAACGGCGGTTGGCAAGTCGCGTCCGCCGAAGAAGCCCACGACGCCGTCGAAAGTAAGTTCGGGGAATCCGGCTTCTATCGCGGTCGGCACATCAGGCGCGATCGGCGAGCGCTGCCGGTTGGCGACCATCAACAGCCTTGCCTTGCCGCTTGTAACCGCCGGCAGCATGCTGGTAGGCGCCGTCACCAGCACCTGAATACGGTTTTCGGCGAAATCCTGCAGTGCGGGCGTGAACTCGCGATACGGCACCTGCGTCAGCGCCAGCCCGTTCTTCTTCTGCAGCGCCAGGAAGATATATTGCGGCAAACCCGCAGTGGCAGCCCAGTTGAAGCGCTCGGGAGACGCCCTGGCCGCCGCGATGAACGAGTCGATCGATTGCACCCCCGTCGGCGTCGACACCGCAATGGCGAAGAAATTATCGATCGCCGCCGCGATCGGCACGAGGTCTCGAACGGGATCGTAAGGCAGTTTCTCGTGTATCAACGGGTTGATTGAGATCGGACCCGCGAATGAAAACAACAACGTGTGGTCATCGTGGGCACTCACGAAACTTGTGACGCCCGCGATGCCGTCAGCGCCAGGACGATTTTCGACGATCACGGATTGTCCCCACCGTCGGGAAAGCCCTTCCGCAAACAGGCGCGCGGCGAGATCCGTGGCGAGACCGGCAGGGAGCGGCACAATGATCCTGACCGTACGCTGCGGCCATAGTTCGGCGCGAACCCGTTGCGAAGGGCCGACAATGGCCACCACAAACAGGAATGCAAGGAGTACGCTACGTGGCATGGCCCGGCCTCGCTTCGGTCAGAGCTGCCTTGACGGAACCGCGCTTGCGCCGTCCGCCCCCGGGGCGCGCGTGGGTTCGATTGCCTTCCACCACACGCACCAGCATGTCCAGAAACAGCTCTTTTTCCTCAGCCGTCAGCGAGGACAGGATCCGATCGTTGACCTGACGAATTTTGGCGCGATGATCGCGGTACAGCTTCCTGCCCCCAGGCGTTATGTAGAGCTCGCGAGCCCGACGATCGGCGCCATTCACCGCCCGCGTCAGAAGACCCCGCGCTTCGAGCTTGTCGGCGATCAGGCTGACATTGTTGCGGTCGATCCCAAGCGCTTCAGACAGCGACTGCTGGCTGATGCCGGGCACATCGTCGACGAACACCAGCAAGGCATACTCAAGCTGCACCAGGTCGGCCTCTTTCAAGGCCGTGGTGATCATGCTCAGGCAGACTTGCTGAAGCCGTCGCACCAGCGGAGCCAATATGCGGCGGATGGGAACGCCGTCGTGCCCGACGATCAGCGCCGACGGCTTGTCTCGCAAAGGGGTTCTGGCAGTGGGACGCATGATCTTCTCACCCCTACCGTCAAATATTTGATGATCATAATTATGAGTATTTGGGTTGTCAATCTGCTTGTTGCGCGCGCAGGTAACGAGGGTGCGACTTTGCTAGATCCCGAGCCGGTCCCGCACCCGCCCCGCCACGACGGCGGCGGTGACGCCGATCGGCCAGAACGCATGCAACGCCATCGGCTTGATGCCGGTAACGGGCATGTCGATCTCGGCATTCTTGCCGCCGATCAAACGCCGCGCGAGCTGCCCGCCCATCGCGGTCGAGAGTGCGACGCCGCGGCCGTTGCAGCCGAGCGAGATCAAGAGATTCTCCGCCGGTTCGTGCACGTGCGGATAATGATCCGGCGTGATCGCGAGCCGGCTGTTCCAGCCGTGCGTCCAGCTCACGCCCTTGAGGCTCGGCCATAGCCGTTCCGCATAGCGCATGAGATAGGCGACATCGGCAGGCTTGCTGATCCAGCGCATCGGCCCGCGCCCGCCCATCAACAACCTGTTGTGCTGATCGATGCGGTAATAGACCGTGATGTGACCGCTCTCGTACAGCACCGGGCGCGTCGGCATGATCGCGCGCGCAACGGCGTCAGACAGCGGCGCGGTAGCGGCGATCGAGGAGAATACCGGCACGATGGTGCGGCGCAGGCCCGGCCACAAATCATCGGTGAAGCCATTGGTCGCCAGCAGCACCTTTTCGGCGCGCACGATTCCGCGTGGCGTTTCGATGCGCCAGCCGGCGCCTTCACGCGACAAGGAGAGCGCCGGCGTCTCGCCATGGACGGCAGCGCCGGCCGCCAGCGCGGCGCGCGCCAGCCCGCGCGCGTAGCTCAGCGGATGCAGGTCGCCGCCGCGATTGTCGAGCATGGCGCAGAGATAGCGGTCGGCACCGGTCATCGCGCGCATCTGCTCGCGGTTCAGCAGCGTCACCGGCATGCCGCGGCGGATGCACTGCTTCGCAGTGCTCTCGATTGCCGCCGCGCTTGCTTCATTGTAGGCCGCGCGCAGCGTGCCGTTCTGCCGCGCCTCGCAGGGAATCTGGTAGCGGCGGATCAGGTCGAACGTGTAGTTGGTGGTGCCGTAGGCAAACGCGATCATGCGGCCGCCGAGCTCAGCGCCGAAATCCGCCTCGATCCGGTCCGGGTCGTGCTTGAGGCCCGGATTGACCTGGCCGCCATTATTGCCCGATGCGCCCCAGCCCGGCTGCTGCGCCTCCAGCACGGTCACGTCGACACCCTGCTCGGCCAGGTGCAGCGCGGTGGACAGCCCGGTAAAACCGCCGCCGACGATCGCGACCGAAACTTTTTTGTCCGCATCGAGCGGCGGCGTCGGTGTCGGCGCCACCGCCGTATCGGCGTAAAGGCTCGGTGGCAGCGGCAGAGTTGTGGGCGCGTTCATGGATCGTAACCGGATACTTACAGAGGATGCAGCACGCGCCGCAAGAAGTCCTGCGTGCGCGCATGCTGCGGCTGGTTGAGGACGGACTTCGCCGCCCCCTGCTCGACGATCACGCCGCCGTCGATGAACAGCACGCGATCGGCGACGTCCTTGGCAAATCCCATTTCATGGGTGACGACGACCATGGTCATGCCGTCATCGGCGAGCTTGCGCATCACACCCAAAACGTCGCCGACCAGTTCGGGATCGAGCGCCGAGGTCGGCTCGTCGAACAAGATCGCCTTCGGCTGCATGGCGAGCGCGCGGGCAATCGCAACCCGCTGCTGCTGCCCGCCGGAGAGTTGCGGCGGATGGACGTCGGCCTTGTCGGCGAGCCCGACTTGCGCCAGCAACGCGCGACCGCGCTCCCGCGCCTCGGCCGCCGGCTCCTTCTTCACGTAAAGCGGGCCTTCGATGACGTTCTCGAGCGCAGTGCGGTGCGGGAACAGGTTGAAGCGCTGAAACACCATCGACACCTGCGTCCGGATCGAAACGATCGAGCGGGCGTTGCGATCGACGCGGGCGCCCTCGATGCGGATGTCGCCGCGATCGTAGCTTTCGAGCCCGTTGATGCAGCGGAGAATGGTCGACTTGCCGGAACCCGAGGGGCCGATGATGCAAACGACCTCGCTCTTCGCAATCGACGCGGAGATTCCCTTGAGCACCTCGACCTTGCCAAAGCTCTTGTGGACGTCATCGAGTTCGATCATTTCCGGTTCGCCTTCTTCTCGAAATGCCGAACCAGCAGGATGAGCGGAATGCTCATGGTAAGATACATCAGCGCCACCAGGGTGAACACGCTGGTGTTCTTAAAGGTGGAGGAAGCAATCAACTTGCCCTGCAGCGCGAGCTCGGCAACCGTGATCGTCGAGGCCTGCGAAGAATCCTTCAGTAGCATGATCATGATGTTGCCGTAGGGCGGCAGCACGATCCTTACCGCCTGCGGCAGCACCACCCGGCGCATGGTGAGCCACCAGCCCATGCCGATGGTCTGAGCCGCCTCGATCTGTCCCTTGTCGATCGCCTCGATGCCGGCGCGGAAATTTTCCGACTGATAGGCGGAATAAGCAATGCCGAGCCCCAGGATCGAGGCCTGCAGCGCCGTCAGCGCGATGCCGAAATCCGGCATGACGAAATACAGATAGAACAGCAGCACGATGATCGGGATGCCGCGGATCACGTTGATCAGGCCGGCACTCAGGCCGGCGAGCACGCCTATGCCGGACACCCGCATCAGCGCCCAGAACAGCCCGAGCACGGTCGACAACGCCAGCGAGCCGATTGTGACGACGATCGTCAGCCAGACGCCCTGCAGCAGGATCGGGAAGAACTCGACGGCGTCGCTGAAAAACTTCTGCATCGGCTCAGATCAGGGTTGCGTCCTGCCAAGGGAATGTTTGCGTCGCGCTTCTGGACATCAGGAGGCGTCAGCCTTCTGTCCCCATTTCTCGAGGATCTTGGCGATGGTGCCGTTTGACTTGAGCTTGGCGAGCGAGGTGTTGATCTTGGCCAGCAACTCGGTGTCGCTCTTGCGGATGCCGATCGCCACGGTGCCAACGGTGACGGGCTTGTAGGAATCAACCAGACGCACCTCGGCGAAATTGCCCTGCTTGAGATTGTAGGCGAGGATCGGATAGTCGGCGAAGCCGGCCTTGAGGCGACCCGCATTCACATCGCGCAAGATGTCGGGAATGGTGTCGTAAACCTTGACCTCGCTGAACAATCCCGTCTTCTTCAGTGCATCGACGAAGGCCGTTCCGACCTGGGCGCCCACGGTCTCGCCCTTGAGGTCTTCCTGCGAGGCGTAATTCTTGGCGTCGGTCTTTGGCACCACGAGCCCCTCGCCATAGGTGTAGACAGCGTCGGAGAAGTCGATCACCTCTTTCCGCGCGGCAGTTGCGAACATCGCGGCCGAGATGATGTCGATCTTGTTCGAGGTCAGCGACGGCACGAGCGCGGAGAACTGCATCGGCTCGATCTGGACCTGGAAGCCGGCGTCCTTGCCGATCTCGGTGATGAGATCGACCATGATGCCCTGAATGCTGTTGGTCTTGGTGTCGAGGAAGGTGAAGGGCACGCCGGTCGGCGTCGAGCCCACTTTCAGAGCCTTTTGCGCGGATGCCGGCATCGCACCAGCGGCGACAACAAGGGCCGCCATCGCGGCCTGGACGAGACGTTTGAGAGCCATGGCACCACCTCCTGGATCGAACTTCGCCCCCGCGTTAGACCAAAGAGTTGCGGGAAACGCCGTTCCGGCCTATTTTCACCATTATGAAATTGTGGTCACACTTGCCGCGGCATTGCAAGCGATTTTCATGCACATGAAGGAAGCAGGCTGACGTGAGCGGTGGCAGAAGAATCAAGAAGCCGGCGGGCAAAACCAAGGCAAGGGCCGCGGCAAAGACGGCGCGCAGGCCGAAGGCGAAGGCTGCCACCAGGCCGGCCGAGCCCGCGATGGACCTTGCGGTCGGCCGGCGCATTCGCGACCTGCGCCGTGAACACAAACTGTCGCTGGAGACAATTGCGGCGAAGACCGATCTGTCGATCGGCTTCCTCAGCCAGATCGAGCGCGGGCTGTCGTCGCCTTCGCTGCGCGTGCTCGCCACACTCGCCGACGTGCTCGGTGTCGGCATTGCCGCGCTGTTCGGCTCAAAGCCGAGCGACGATCCCGCTTCCGGCGGCGTGGTGACGCGGCAGTTGCAGCGCGCCGAACTGAAACTGTGGCGCACCGGCATATCAAAACAATTGCTGAGCCCGGCGGGAACGGAGAACCGCCTCAACCTGTTTCTTGTGCACCTGGAGCCCGGCGGCAACACCGGCGACGAGCTCTATACGCATGATGGCGAGGAAGCGGGACTGGTGCTGGAAGGCGAGATGACGCTCACGGTGGACGCCGAGACCTGGTCGCTCAAGACGGGCGACAGTTTTCGCTTCGCCAGCCGCAGGCCACACCGCTTTTCAAATCCGGCGGAAGATGCGAAAGCGGTCGTGCTATGGGTGAATTGCGTGACGCAGGCGTCATGAACGAGCGTCTGGGAAGAGAAATGGATCAGGCCCGAGAGGATTGGAGCCCGCACAGCGCGCATTGGGGCGCCTTCTCGGCACGATGGAACGGCGCGACGCTGGATATCAGGCCCCACGAGGACGATCCTGCGCCCTCCTCGATCTTGCAGAACTTCACCACGGCGATGCGCCACAAGGCCCGCATCCTGCGGCCGATGGTGCGCAAGGCATGGCTGGAGGACCGGGAAGCACGCAGCGCGCGCAGCTTCGACCAGAAATTCGTCGCGTGCCCCTGGGACGAGGTGCTCGATTTGCTTGCGAATGAATTGTCGCGGATCCGGACCGATTATGGCGCCGCCGCGGTCTTCGGCGGCTCCTATGGCTGGTCCAGCGCCGGACGTTTCCACCACGCGCAGAGCCAGGTCCATCGCTTTCTGAACACGGCGTTCGGCGGCTACATACGCTCGGTGAACAGCTACAGCGCGGGCGCCTCGGCCGCGATCCTGCCGCACGTGATGGGCGGCTACGAGGCCGTCTCGCGCCACAACGTGACGTGGGATCAGGTCGCCGAACATACCGATACGGTGCTGGCCTTTGGCGGCATGGCGCTGAAGAATTCGGATGTCGCAAGCGGCGGCATCAGCCGGCACATCGAGCGCGATGCGATGGAGAAGGCCGCGCGCCGGGGCGCGATATTCTACGGCATCGCACCCTTGCGCGACGACATGCCGGAAGCAGCCGGCGCCCGGTGGCTGCCGATCAAGGTCGGCACCGACGTGGCGCTGATGCTGGCGCTGGCGCATACGCTGCTCGTCGAAAACCTGTGGGACAGCGCCTTTGTCGCGCGCTGTTGCACCGGCTTCGACATCTTCGAACGCTATCTGCTCGGCCGCGACGACGATACGTCAAAGGACGCGTCGTGGGCGGCCGATATCACTGGCATTCCCGCTGCCGAGATCGTCGGCCTCGCCCGCCGATTGCCGCGCGGGCGCACCTTGATCACGGTCTCGCACTCATTGCAGCGGGCGCAGTATGGCGAGCAGCCGGTGTGGATGGGCGCGGTGCTCGCGGCGATGCTCGGCCAGATCGGCCTGCCCGGCGGCGGATACAATTACGCGCTCGGCGCCCTCGGACACACCGGTCGCCGGCCCAACGCCGTTCCCATTCCGACCCTGCCGCAGGGCAAGAACGCCGTCAGCGACTTCATTCCGGTGGCACGCGTCAGCGACATGCTCCTCAATCCGGGGAAGCCGTTCGAATACAACGGCCGCTCGATGCAATACCCCGATATCAAGCTGGTCTATTGGGCGGGCGGCAACCCGTTCCACCATCACCAGGACATCAACCGGCTGCGGCGGGCCTTCAATGTCCCGCAAACCATTGTCGTGCACGAGAGCGCCTGGACGCCGATGGCAAAATTCGCCGACATCGTGCTGCCCGCGACCATGACGCTGGAGCGCGACGACATCGGCGCCGCCGGCACCGATCCAAGGCTGGTCGCGATGCGCAGGGCGGTGGAGCCGGTCGGCGAAGCGCGCGACGATTTCGATATTTTTGCCGCGCTGTCGCAGCGAATGGGCGTCGAACAGGCCTTTACGGAAGGACGCGACAGCAGGCAATGGCTGGCCCATCTTTACGAGCCGACGCGGCGCGCGCTGGCCGATGCCGGCTGGGATGCGCCTGACTTCGACGAGTTCTGGCGGCGCGGCGAACTCGCGCTGCCGTCAGCTCCCGATGACGGCGGCTTTCTGCGCGCCTTCCGCGACGATCCCGTCAAGAACAAGCTGCCGACGCCGAGCGGCAAGATCGAGATTCATTCGAAAGCCATCGCAGGCTTCGGTTACGACGATTGCCCGCCCCACCCGGCCTGGCTGCCATCGACCGAACCGCCTGACTCGCGCCACCCGTTGACGCTGATCGCCAACCAGCCCGCGACGCGGCTGCACAGCCAGCTCGATTTCGGTGCCTACAGCCAGTCCAAAAAAATCGCCGGCCGCGAGGCCGTCCGTCTCAACCCCGCTGATGCGGCCCACCGCGGCATCGCCGATGGCGACGTCGTCCGCCTGTTCAACGATCGCGGCGCGTGCCTTGCCGCCGCCGCCGTTACAGACGACGTCATGCCCGGCGTAGTGCAATTGTCCACCGGCGCCTGGTACGATCCGCAAGCAGGCTCAGCGGAACATCCGCTCTGCGTCCACGGCAATCCGAACGTGCTCACCCGCGACATCGGCACCTCGCGGCTCGCGCAAGGCTGCTGCGGTCAGGTGACGGTGGTCGAGTGCGAGAAATATCGGGAATCGGTGCCGCCCATCCGCGCGTTTGATCCTCCCGATCAAGGGTGATGCAGAAGCAGCGACGACACTCCGGATCCCGGCGCCGGGAACATCGTGAACGAATTTAGACATACCCGAACGAAATCGAAAATCCGAACTTAGGATTGTCGATTCAGACGCCGTCAATCCCTGCGGTCTAGGCTTCCCGAAGTTCGTATGAGCATATCAGGAGCCGAGCATGCCGAACCGAGGGAAGCACGGGAAAGCACGAGCCGCTGCCGCCGAAGCCCGAGAAGATATCATGAGCTCGGCGGCCTTGAGCGCCATGAGTGCGGGCGCCGTCAATGCCATGGCGGCGGTAGGCGCCGCCGTCATCAAGCTCCACAAGGGGATGGTGGACAAGGAGCCGGAATGGTTCTGGAACCTGTTCGCGAAGTGCGAGGCCAAGGCCGCACGCATCGCCGAACAGGCCGCGCACACACCGCGCTCTAATGGCGACGCCACATTCATTGAGGTCTACGCCAGGACCTTGCCGGAGCTGGTGAAGAAGGCGCTAAGCACCCGCGAGCAAGCCGTGCACTGAATGAAACTCGCAACTCGCGCGTCTCGCGGCCCCTTGCCAATTGTGGTGGACTTGCAGTGGGTCGAACCGCGATGCCAGCAGTCGCAATGACGGAGCCGCCTACTCCGCCACCGTATCGAATCGCATCAGGTCATCTGCGTCGAAGAACTGGAGTCTTCCCTGGTTCGCGACAACCGCAAAGCAGAACTCCCGCGCGCGGGGTTCGTTCAGCGTCCGGCAATAGCGGCCGCGATCGTCGATCCCCCATTTTCCGCTCGAGCGCTCCCGGCGCTCGGCGCCGGCGAGGATCGAGAGCGTACCGTCTGCGCGAATTTGCCAGGCGTAGCCGACGAGCGACTGTGCGACCGAGAGCGTCTTCCCGGCGAGCGCGGCCTTCAGCGCATCCCCTTCGAGGCGCGTACCCACCGCATGCGCCAGCGTGATGTCCGGCCCGACGTCTTTGTCGCCCGCCGCTGACAGCACCAGCCAGAGCAGCCGTGCCATCTGCTGAAACGTCGGCTCCTTGCGTTGCGACGCCGGGATATCGCTGTTGATGCGGTGAACGATGACGAGATCGTACGCGGGGATCACGAAGGCATACTGCCCCTCGGCCCCCATCGCCTCGAACGTTCCCGGCGGCACCTTGACCGTCGGCGCACCCGTGTTGTGCAGAAACCCGATCCACCACATGTAGCCATAGCCGAGGCCCGGCCCGAGATCGGCATAGGCGTCGGAGTAGGACTGCGTGCTCTCGCGAACCCATGCGCTGGGGATGAGCTGGCGGTCCTTCCAGCGCCCGCCGTGGAGATAGAGCAGCGCAAAGCGCGCGAGATCGCGCGCGCTCATGCGAATGGGATAGGCGGCGTGATCGGACGCGGCGCCCCTGACATATTCGCCGTCACCCGGTTGATAATCCTGCATGCCGATCGGGGCTGCGATCTTCTCGTCAAACGCCGTGAAGATGGATTGTCCCACCGCACGCTCGTAGATCGTGCCGAGCGCGTTGAAATCCCAGTTGTTGTAGTACCAGAAGGTCCCGGGCGGATGGCTGCCGCGCGGCGGGCGCCGCCTGGCCATGCCAGGGGATTCATAGAGCGCGGCGTGGAAGATGCCCGAGCGCGCTTTCAGCAGATCGGCGACGGTGGCAGCCTTCTCGGCCTCGGTCAGGATCGGGGCATTGTCGTCGATGCCGAGGCCGCCGATGCTGGCCTTGAGATCGATCTTGCGCTCGTCGACCGCGATCCCGATCAAGGCGCTGAGCAGGCTCTTGCGCACCGAATGCAGGTTCGACTTGACCGCGGTATCGCCCCACTCAGCGACGACGCGGCCGTGCTGAACGATCATGACGGCCGAGGCCGGCTCGACCTTCAGTGACCAGGCTTTTGCTTCCGCGAGCTTTTCGGCCGACCATCCGGCCGCCTCCGGCGTCGTGGTTTCAAAGGCTGCGCCGGGAAAGTTGTCGACGGTCGCCGACGGCTCCGCTTGCGCCGCGGTAATGCCTAAACTGATGCAAAGGCAGAGAAACGCAACGACGAAAATCCGGTGACTTACCCGGCCTGCAGGATCGTACCCCATTGCCCCACCCCGTCACACGCACTGATTGTATGCGAGGATAGCAGAAGACGCTTCGCAGCGGAAGTTACGGCAAGTTTAGTTGGGTTCACCCAAACCGATGATCGTACCGGCTCACGTTAAGTTCGCTCACGTCGATGTCCGGCTTCCGCCCGGACATCAGATCGGCCAGCACCCTCCCCGACCCGCAGGCCATGGTCCAGCCGAGCGTGCCGTGACCGGTGTTGAGATGAAGGTTGCTGTAACGCGTCGCGCCAATAATCGGCGGTCCATCCGGCGTCATCGGGCGCAGGCCGCACCAGAACGTCGCCTTTCTCAAGTCGCCGCCGCGCGGAAACATGTCGGTCAGGGAATGGTCGAGCGTCGCTCGCCGCGCCGCATCTAGCCTGTCCGAATAGCCCGAGATTTCCGCGGTGCCGCCGACGCGGATGCGGTCGCCAAGGCGCGTGATCGCGACCTTGTAGCTCTCGTCCATCACGGTGGACACCGGCGCACCAGCCACGTCGATGACGGGGACCGTGATCGAATAACCCTTCACCGGATAGACCGGCACGGAAATGCCGATCGGCTTGAGCATCCGCGGCGACCAGCTGCCGAGCGCCGCGACATAGGCATCCGCCTGCAACAGCCCCGCGCTGGTGATGACGCCGGTGATCTTGTCGCCTTCCGCGACCAGCCGCTCGATGCCGGTGTTGAACTTGAACTGCACGCCGAGCTTTGCAGCTTCCCTGGCGAGCGCCTGCGTAAACATGTGGCAATCGCCGGTCTCGTCCTGCGGCAAGCGAAGCCCGCCGACGAACTCGGCCTTCGCGGTGGCAAGCCCGGGCTCGGCGGCAATGCAACCGGCAGGATCGAGCACCTCGTAAGGCACGCCATATTGCTTGAGCACCGCGATATCCCCGCCGGTGCTGTCGAGCTGTTTCTGCTTGCGGAAGAGCTGCAGCGTGCCCTGGCTGCGCTCGTCATATTTGATTCCGATCTCGGTGCGCAGCGCGCGCAGACAATCGCGGCTGTATTCGGCGATCGGGATCATCCGGCTTTTGTTGATGGCGTAGCGCTCTTCCGTGCAGTTGCGCAGCATCTTCAGCCCCCAGATCCACATCACAGGATCGAGCTTGGGCCAGATCACCAGCGGGCCGTGCCGCATCAACAGCCACTTGATGGCCTTGACCGGCACGCCGGGGCCGGCCCAGGGCGAGGAATAGCCGGGCGAGACCTCCCCGGCATTGGCGAAACTGGTTTCCTGCGCAGGTTCGGCCTGGCGGTCGACGACCGTTACCTCATGGCCGGCGCGCGCCAGATAATAGGCTGTCGTGACGCCGATGACGCCACTGCCGAGAACGATGACTTTCACGATCCCTCACGCATCCGCCGCGGCAACGTTGCCGCGGCTTCTGTCTTTCCTTGCGAGCAAGGATCAGGCCACACGCTTGATCGCGTCGCCGAGAATCGAGACGATGTCGTCGATATGGCTCTTCTCGACAATCAAGGGCGGCGACAACGCAAAGGAATCGCCGCTCATGCGCAAATAGAGCCCGCGATTGAAGCAGTCGACCATGACGTCATAGCCACGCGTGCCGACGCCGTCCTTGCGCGGCGCGACTTCGACCGCGCCCATCAGGCCGCAATTGCGGATGTCGACCACGTTCGGCAAGCCTTTCAGCGAATGCAGCGCATCGCGCCAGTATTCGGCCATCGACGCGCCGCGCGTCAAAAGCCCCTCGTCCTTGTAGATGTCGAGCGTCGCAAGGCCCGCCGCGCAGGCGACCGGATGCGCCGAATAGGTGTAGCCGTGGAACAGCTCGATGGTGCCCTCGGGCCCGTTCATCAGCCCGTCGTGGATCTTGCGGCTGGCGAACACCGCGCCGCAGGGAACGGTGCCGTTGGTGATGCCCTTGGCGGTCGTCATCATGTCCGGCGTGACGCCGAAATAGTCCGCCGCGAACGGCGCGCCGAGGCGGCCGAAGCCGGTGATCACCTCGTCGAAGATCAAGAGGATGCCGTGCTTGTCGGCGATTTCGCGCAGGCGCTTCAGATAGCCCTTGGGCGGCGGCAGCACCGCGGTCGAGCCCGGCACCGGTTCGACGATGACGGCGGCGATGGTGTCGGCGCCATGCAACGCCACCATCCGCTCGAGATCGTCGGCGAGTTCGGCGCCATGCTCCGGCTGATCCTTCGCAAACGCGTTGCGCGCGAGATCATGGGTGTGACGGATGTGATCGACGCCAGGCAGATGGGTCGCGAAGGCGCGGCGGTTCGCCACCATGCCGCCGACCGACATCCCGCCAAAACCGACGCCGTGATAGCCGCGCTCGCGGCCGATCAGGCGCGTCCGCGTGCCCTGTCCAATGGCGCGCTGATAGGCGAGCGCGATCTTCAGCGCGGTGTCGACCGATTCAGAGCCGGAGTTGGTGAAGAAGATGCGGTCGAGACCCTTGGGCGCGATCTCGGCGAGCCGCTCGGCGAAATCGAACGCCAGCGGATGGCCCATGTTGAACGAGGGCGCGAAGTCGAGGTTCGTCAACTGCCGCTCGACGGCAGTCGCGATCTGGCGGCGGCCATGGCCGGCATTGACGCACCAGAGGCCGGCCGAGCCGTCGATCACCTTGCGGCCGTCGACGGTGGTGTAGTGCATGCCCTCGGCGGAAGCGAACAGCCGCGGCGCCTTCTTGAACTGCCGGTTGGCCGTAAACGGCATCCAGAACGAGTCGGTTTGCAGGGTGTTCGGCTTCTGATGAAGGGTCACGGGTAGCTCCTGTGCTGGCAGCTCAAGGTACCAGCGGGCCACGCTCGGGAAGCCACAACAAGTCCTTTTCTTCGGTCCCGCAACCCATTGATTTTACTAGGGACATTGGGGCATATTTGTTCGATCCGAAACACTTGCAACAGGGATTTTCGATGAGTGTCGATATCGGCGGGCGACTCCGTTTCGTTCGCGCCCGCCACAAGCTGTCCCAGCGCGAGCTCGCCAAGCGTTCCGGCGTGACCAATTCGACGATCTCCTTGATCGAATCGAACCAGATGAACCCTAGCGTCGGCGCGCTCAAGCGCATCCTCGACGGCCTGCCGATGGGGCTCGCCGAATTCTTCGCGATCGAGCCGGAGCGGCCGCGCAAGGCGTTCTATCGCGCCGACGAACTGACCGAGATCGGCAAGAAGCCGATCTCCTTCCGCCAGGTCGGCGACAATCTGTTCGGCCGGAGCCTGCAAATCCTCAAGGAACGCTACGAGCCAGGCAGCGACACCGGCCGGGTGCCGCTGACCCATGACGGCGAGGAAGGTGGCATCGTGGTCTCGGGCCGGCTGGAGGTGACCGTGGACGACGAGCGCCGTATCCTCGACCCCGGCGACGCCTATTATTTCGAAAGCCGCAGGCCGCATCGGTTTCGTTGCGTCGGGGGTAAACCGTGTGAAGTGATAAGTGCATGCACGCCACCGACGTTCTGAGGAAGCAAATCAGCTTGAACCCGGCTCGGTGGCCAGGGATCTGCCGCTGCACAGGCAGGATTGCTCCCAGGAAACCGCGTGATTGGCAGATTTCGGGGTTTTTTCGTCGCTCTTTCGTTACTTGGCGCCCTTCTCCATGGCTTGTGGTCGGGACTGCCGGACATCATGCTTGTGTCCAGACGAGATCCTTGCAAACTCAGGAGACCGCCATGCATAAATTATCCCGGCGTGCCACCCTCCGCCTGGGCCTGGTCATCGCTCTTCCGCTGGTCGTGCCAACCTCCTCTCTCGCAACGGATCTGCCGCTTGCCATCCAGGGCTACGACCCCGTCGCCTATTTCAGCGACGGCAAGCCCACCCGCGGGACGCCAGAATTCGAGTATCAATGGGATGAACACACCTATCGATTTGCGAGCGCCCAAAATCGCGAGCTATTTAAAGCTGACCCTGTCCGCTACGCTCCGCAATTCGGCAATTACTGCGCCATGGCGCTAGCGCTGGGCAAGATCATTAAGGCCGATCCGGAGAATTGGCTGATCAGCGACAACAAGCTCTATCTCTTCGGCTCGCCCGCACCGAAGGGACCTGAGCTTTTCCAGAAGGATCTCACCGGCAATATCGTCCATGCACACCAGAACAGGCCGATCCTTCCCAAGGACTCGAACTAACGCGGTGCAGTTTGCTCTGTCATCAAGCCTGCTTTGCGCAATCCATCACGCAAACGGCCCAGATCGCCGGCGCGTAGGAACTTGGTTCCAAATTCCTTCGCGTCAAAGGTTGGATCCAACCGATGGATGATGGTCACTGTACGGACGGCATCGTCCAAATGACCGAGTTCGGCGTGGGCCGCTGCGAGAATGACCCGACTGAAATTTGCACCCGAAGTCTTGCGAAGATTGAGCTCGGCCTGCTCGATCGCGGAGTCGTATCGTCCTTTCAAATAGTAGGCAAGGCTAAGGGCGAAGCGATCGCTCGGAGCGAGGTCTGGATCGATCCGCTGGGCAAACTCCAGCGCCGCGATGGCAGGATCAGTTTGTCCTGACCACAGGAGGATGGTACCGCGGCCGGCGATCCCGCGTGCGTCGCTGGGGTTGATCTCTATTGCCCGATCCATTTCGGTCCTGGCCTGATCGTACCGCTGATAGAAGGTGTGGATGTGGCCAAGCACCACACGGGCTCGCACATCGGCGTCATCCAGGCTCAGGGCTTTGTTCGCCATTTCCTCCGCACGCGCAAGGAATTCAGCGGGAACCTCGGCCCACCCCATCGATGCCGCGATGAAGTAGGTCTCCGCCAATGAGGAATAGGCGGCGGAGTAGCGTGGATCGGCTTCGATGGCGCGTCTCAGCAGTGCTCGTGCCTGCACGATCTTGCTGCGCTCAGGCTGCAGCAGTGCGGGTCTGGCGCGCAACACGTAGTCATACGCTTCGAGACTGCCTGTCGGCTTGGCGAAGGTCCGGCTCAATTCCACTTGCATCACGAGGCTGGCCAACTTCCCCGCAATCTGGGTTGCTATGGCATCATGCAGGGCAAAGACGTCCGACAGAGCCTCATCGAAACTTGCGGACCACAACACCTGGCCGTTTGCATCGACGAGCTGCGTGTTTGCGTGAACCCGGTTACCGATCTGGCGGACATTTCCTTCAACCTGATAGCGCACGGCAAGCTTGCGGGCGATTTCGCCTGGACTGTCGGGCTTTGTCTTGTAAGGCAACACGGCATTCCATGACATCACCGTCAGCCCGCGGAATCGGCCCAGCGCATGGATAACGTCCTGCGTCAATCCGTCGGCAAAATACTCTCGGGATGCATCGTCGCTCTGATTGACGAGAGGCAGTATGGCGATGGCGGGCTTTGCGCCTGCTTCCTCCGTTTTCGGCGATCGGGTATCCGCTCCCAGATCCCGGCCAGAGCGATCGGTCAGGAGGACTGTCGCAAAAATCAGAACCGCGAGTCCAAGTCCGACGGCCAGTGCCCGGCGCCAATCGCCTCTAAAGATTGATATCAGCGCTTTCGGCGCGTTGGGCATCCTGAAGGCCGGGATGCCATCGTCCCTTGAAGCCGCGGCCGTGCCATCACCGACCGGCGTTGGATTGGCAGACGACTCGGTGAACACAATCGATTCGAACCGATAGCCCCGCCGGGGTATCGTCTTGATCAGCCGCTGACCATCATTGGTAAGTGCCCGCCGCAATTCGCCGACACTTTGGACCAACACATCATCCGTGACGGCAATGTTCGGCCAAACCGCAGCGAACAGATCCTCCTTCGACACAAGTCGGCCGGGATTTTCGACGAGGAAACGCAACACGGCCAAGGTCTTTGGCCGCAGAACTATTTCGCTGTCGTCAAGAAGCAGACAACCACGCTCGAAATCCAGGACGTAGCGATCGAATCGCAATCGCTTTGCACCTGATTCGGAATGGTTGTGCTCGATTGGCGTCATCACACAGTCGCCATCGGAGAAACGCCGGATAATGCCGTCGTCGCACGGAGCGTCCAAGATCACGGGAGCTCCCATCATCAGAAGCTTATCAGCTGGCCGGCCGCAGTCCAACTCGAACAGCATGGCTGCAAGTAGCCATGCTTTGTGCCTGCACACGGGGCACACCTCCGCCTCGGCTGGAGTGATACGGGCTTGGCCATGGCCCTAAGCCCGGCGGTCCGGCATTTGGCCTCCAGTCCGGGTCATTTGCGGGCTTCCGCCAGAGCTCGAAGCTGCATCTGCCTGGCCGAAAAAAATCAGCTATCGTTCGTCCATATGTCCCATGGGAAGGCCCAAATTTTAGGAGAGTACAGCATGCGCAAAGTCTGGATCGAGGCGGCGCTGAACGGCCCATGGAGCCGCAAGTTTCAACCGGGCATTCCCGATACGGTTGAAGCGATCATCGCCGAGGGCGTCGCCTGCGCGCGCGCCGGCGCCACCATCATTCACACCCACGCCTATGACGGCGGCGGCCCGCAGACCCACGATTGGCAGGTGTATGCGCGCATCATCGAAGGAATTCGCAATCAGGTGGACGTTCCCGTCTATCCCTCCTACCCGGCATTCACGACGGACGGGGATGCCGGTCTTGCAGACGTATCCGCTCGCTATTCCCATATCGAAGCGCTTGTCGAACGCGGCCTGATCGAATTCGCACTCATCGACCCCGGCAGCGTCAATTTCACCCTGACAACAACGACATCGGCCGCAAAGCCAGCCGGCACCTACATGAACCCGGAAGACCATGTCCGGTATGTACTCGACTTTGCCGCACGGCATGGGCTCCACCCTGATTTCGCAATCTACGAGCCCGGCTTTATGCGTGCCGGAGCAGTGCTGGCCCGCGCGGCCGGCACCAGGACTCCTGTCTACCGATTCATGTTCTGCAACCAGGTCGCGGTCGGCTTTCCGCCAAAGCCGTATGCGCTATCGGCTTATTTGTCGCTGCTGGAGGAGGAAGCGCCCGGCGCGCCCTGGATGATCGCCGGCGTCAGCGCCGATATCCGTCCCCTGATCAGCGAGACGGTCAGGCGCGGCGGCCATGTTCGCGTCGGCCTCGAAGATGCGCCGCTCGGCACGAAGGCGAGCAACCTCGAGCTGGTTGAAGAGGCGGTCAGGATGGTGGGCGAGTACAGCGGCGAGCCGGCCTCTCCGGCCGAGATGCGGCAGGCGCTCGCCGCGGCCGGCTGATAATCCGTTCATCCGGCGATCCCAAGCAAAACGCGGGACCGCCCGGCAGGTGCAAAGCGGACTTTGGTGCGCCCGAAACGGATATCAGGAACCAGCAGTCCCCCTTTGGAGCATGCGCATCACGATTAATCGGGAAGGCCCGCATCGCGGAGACCCCTGGCGAAGGTGGCGAAGTCCTCCTCCCGACGAAACAAATTTCTCAGATTGGTGGCGCGCAAATCAGGATCAAATTCGAGCGCTCGTGATATCGCTCGTTGTGCCGGGTCAAGTTGCCCCGCGACCGCCTTGCTCGCCGCGGACACGTATGTGGCCAGCAGGAAAGTCGGATTGAAGCGTAGAGAGCTTTCGGCGCATGACGACGCCTTGTCATAGCGGCCCGCGAGAAAATGGGCATAGGCCATGGCCCCGTGCATGGCGTACGTGGAAGGATCGAGCGGGCTCAAGCGCATGGCACGCGCGGCGTGCTCAAGTGCCAGGTCCGGCTCACCTCGCCAAACTCTCAACCACGCACTGAGGATCCAACTTCGCCCCAAGTTAGGATTTACGGCAAGTCCCCGGTCCATATATGCCGCCGCGTCGTCGAACTCACGGGCTATCAAGGCGAGTGCATATCCACCCATACACAGCGCAATAGGGTCATCCTCCCCCAGCAGCACCGCCTTCCGAGCCAGCCGTACAGCTTCCGCACTTTCCTGAATGCGTTCGTCCATCCAACCACGCGCTTTCCGCCGCACGTAGCACCACGCAGCCATGCCATAGGCGCAGGCCAGGCCATGATCGAGCTCGATTGCCTTGCAAAAGAGCCGGAGTGCTTCGGCGTTCGCGTCCCTGGTCCACCGACCAGCGCTGGCCAGCCCACGCAGATAATAGTCGTATGCGTCCAGATTTTCTGTTGGTTTGCGTTTTGCCCGCTTGATTTCCTCACGCTGCAGCTTTGGTGCGATTGCACCGACCACGCTGGAAGTCACATGGTCCTGTAGATCAAACACATCCTCGAGCGCACCATCAAAGTGGCCGGCCCACAGATGTGCACCAGTTTCGGCATCAATAAGCTGCCCCGCGATGCGCAGGCGATTTCCTGCCTTGCGCACGCTGCCTTCGAGTACGTAGCGCACCCCAAGCTCGCGCCCGACGTGCCTCACGTCTACACTTCGGCCCTTGTAGGTGAAGCTCGAATTGCGCGCGATCACAAAGAGCCAGTGAAAGCGCGACAGCGCCATCGTGATGTCCTCCACGACGCCGTCGGCAAAATACTCCTGCTCCGGATCTACGCTCAGGTTGACGAAGGGGAGGACGGCGACTGAAGGTCTGGTGGGCAGCGTCAGAGCGCCCTTCGGCGGTTCTGCCCAGGTGTCAGGCGCTGCGCTGCCTCGCTCTTCCTGTACCTGCCCGACAAAACGGAAGCCCTTCCGCGCCATTGTCTTGAGGAGGCGCTGCTCTTCGCCGGAATCGCCGATCGCATTCCGGGCGGCGTTCAGGCGGGTCGTCAACGCAGCATCAGATACAATGCGTCCATTCCAAACGGCAGCAATGAGGTCGTCTTTGCTGACGACGCGCTCCCTGTTTCGAATCAAGTAATCGAGCAGGTCAAAAGCCTGCGGTGCGATCGACACCGCATCCGCCTCGCGGTGCAGTTCACGCTTTTCAGTGTCAAGCGTGTAATTCTCGAAGAGATAGCGCAAGTTGCCATTCCTTCCGGGCCACCTCTAACGCTCCCGCAGCACGAAGAATAAGCTGCCGGTAAGGGAAATGTAAGCCACCAGTTAAGCGCGCCGCCGCGCCTTGCGGCAACTTTGTCTGGTCAGGAAGTCCAGACAGGACACACCGCAATGAGCACAATTCAAGGGACCACCGAACTGAGACCGGCAACCACGAAGCGACAGGTCTACAGTCCTCTCGAAACATATTGGGAAACATGTTGGAATGCATTTCAGGCGTGGCGCAAACGCGAGAAGCGGCGGAGCGAGCTGTGTCGCCTGACGGACAGCGAGCTCGCGGACATTGGGATCACGCGCGGCGAGATTGACTACGTCGCCTCAAACCGCTCAATCTCGCCAGACCCGCTCCGTTGGGTCTGACATCGGCACTCGAATGTGATGCATCTCGGCCTACTTCGCCAGCGCGCCCGAAAGCATCAGCTCCGGCTGCTGCCTGACATCTTCGAGCGGCTGGATGCTGCGCGCGGCCCGATCGCTCCGGCGTCTGCCGCCACAGGGCGATGAAGGCGCGGCGCCCGCTGACGTTATGCAGCCAGGTTCGCTCAGCTCATTGCGAACCTGGCGTACCAGCATGCAGTCGGTCTCTCTCCGCTCCTCGGGCGCCTCTTAGCCTTCAGACTAAATTGGCGCGAGACTCGCTGTCCGTTCACGGGGGCTGCCCTGCAGCAGGCGTGCGATCTCGCTATCAACATCCTTCCCCGTCGCATCGTCCGTGACGCTGGGTCCCTCCAAAGCTATCCGTACCAGCACCGGTCGGTGATCGGAGAGCTTTCGAGCGTAATTGTCGACCGACTTTTCCTTTGCGACGATGAAATAGGAGTCATCGCCGGCCCGGTGGGCGAGGTTAGGCGACAGGAAGATATGATCGATCAGCGACTTCGGCGATTTGATGTAGCTGAACGCTCCCGACTGCTCGTCCTGCGCCGAGAGCGGCACAAAATCGGCTTGAAGCAGTGAACCGAAGTCATCGGCCGCGAGTTCGGAATTGAAGTCGCCCCCGAGCACCCAGTCGCTGCTCTTGTGATACTTCTCCGTCATGGTCTTGACGGCGTGGGCCAGCAGCCGCGAGGCGAGCTTGCGGCGCTTGCTGCCCTCCTGCATGGCCTTGAGGTGGAGCGGCACGACGTAGAATTCGAACGGCGCGCCACCGCGCTTCAACGAGAATCGGAACAGCCCCGGATAGCGATCGAAGATCTTGCCCTCAACGGCCTCGAGACCCAGATCGTCCGTGCTGCGCAGGTGCCACAGTCGCTCGATATCCTCCGGCCATTCTTCGCGGGTGCCGCTGACGGTCTTGCTCTTCCAGATTACCGCAGTCGATTGCTTGTTCTCGTTCGCGTCAGGCTCGGACAAGGCGTAGCTGTACTTCT
Organism: Bradyrhizobium sp. URHC0002; assembly: GCF_054059515.1. Taxonomy (NCBI): domain Bacteria; kingdom Pseudomonadati; phylum Pseudomonadota; class Alphaproteobacteria; order Hyphomicrobiales; family Nitrobacteraceae; genus Bradyrhizobium; species Bradyrhizobium sp. URHC0002. Next base: position 31,211 of record NZ_JBSSCF010000001.1, read on the forward strand.
CGCCGAAGCGAACGTCCAATTCGTTCACCAACGCCGTGATCGCAGCCGGCGAGACCTCTTCCAGCCCCCAGATGTCGAGCCCGAGGTCGACAATGAGGAATGCCGCCAACCGCAGCTTTTCCGGATCGTCATATCGGTTGGCAAGCCATTCGATATTCCAGAAGCCGATATCGATGTCGTTTTCGGACCCCTTGTAGACGTCGACGACACGTTCGACGCCACTGGTGTCACGTGGAATATTTCGGGTGCGGCCGAGGCTTCCAAAGAATCCTGTCATGGTGTCAGAACCCTGGACCGCATCCAGAACTCGCTGGGCCATCGCGCCGTCCGGCCCGGGCGCGCGAGCCTCAAGGTCGGTGACAATCGCGGCGATCTTTATGCCCTCGTTCAAGACGTCAGTTGCGCCGCCACCTGGCAGTTGGGCCGGATCATTTGTACTGGCGTGATGCAGGGCGATCAGGCGCCCCTGCCGGTTGAATACCGGTGATCCGGATGATCCAGGCATGGTGTCAGTCGTATAGCGCACCACACTTGTCGTAATCCGCAGCACATCGTTCTCGTCGAGCGAAACACGGCGGCCTCGTCCACTGGGATGGTGGATGATGAAAGCTCGCTCGCGTTCGGCTACCGAGAATGATGCTCTTGTCATTGCTATCGAGCCGAAGGTCGGTTCGGCCTCGTCCTCGATCCAAACGAAAGTGTAGTCCAGACCGACTCCAGCAACCGGACTGGTAATAAACAGCTTGGCTGGATCGAGACGATAGCGTCGGGCGCTCGGGCCACTCGGCTCCTGGATCCCCGTTGCCAGCTCAGCTGCGGAAACCTCGAAAGTGAAGTCCACTGCAGCCCGACCCGCAACATCGGTCGAGTTCAGCACATGATGGTTCGTCAGGAGAATGTTCTTGGCCACCAGGAATCCGGTTCCTGACCAGGATCCACTTCGGCCTCTAAAATCCGTTCCGGAGGTGGAGATCTTGCCTACGGCACGGCGTTGCGTTGCCAAGGCCTCCAGAAAGACTGAAGGAAGCGACGTGTCGGCGCCAATTGCGACCTCGAAGTCTACGTTGTTACGAAAGGCGCGAATGCCCGCAAGCATTTGTGCCGGATTGTCGATTGGACTCTGATCGCCGATGTCATGGAACGACGGGCTTTCCGGAGGAGCGGTGTCGATGAACGGAATGTTCAGGCCGACATCAATTTCATCGCTGGTGGTCGTCTCCGCCTCCGCGCCGGAGGCCTCAGCTGGCATCGCCGGCGCAAGGATCGCGGACTCCGGCAATCGCATAAATGAAAGTGCTATTTGCCTCGCCTTGTTCCAGCGATTGACCAGGCCTCTCCAGAAGATACTGGTCTCGTCGCGCCTGAGGCGCTCGTACGACTCGCGGGCCGCGCGCAATCTGTCGAGCATCTGGCGCGGTTGCGATTCTGCGGTTCGCGCCGCGGCGAGCGTAATCGGGCCCACATCACGGTCCGTGGGCACCCCAACCGCCCGCTGCAACACCCAGGCGGCCCCACCGGGTCCTCGGTTGAACATCGTATCGCGGAGGTAAAATTCGATCCCGGCGTTCTGCGTCCAGTTCGAGGCCTTGTCCGTATAGCTCGCGATGAACTCGGCCGCGCGCAATTCCGCCTCTGCATGCCGGCCGTGCCGTATCAGTTCGACCAGTTCATCGCAGACGGCCTTGTGATAGCGCTCGTTTATGCCGGCGACCTCGTATCGGCCGCCGCCGTCGCCAGGCGGAAGATTATAGACAGCCAGGCGTCCCTGCGCGTCCCGGCGTGCCTCGAAGTTGACGATGGCCTTTGCCATCTCCACACCTTGGGAGGTGCTGGTGGATTCAAGCCGGCCCTGCTCTGCAACACTCTGCACGGCGAAGGTGATCTCTTCTTCGGTGCCGACCCCATTCGATGCGAGCCAGCCTTGCACCGCGGCCTTCTGCACGCCGCAGGACAGTCCGGCGCCTCCACCGAAGTCCTTGAAGAGATCGCCGCAACAGTCGGTTGGTTTTACGCAGACGTGCGGGATTACGTTCGAAGCCGGAATGCCGTGGGTATGCATCAGGAAGCGGATGAGCGCGATCGACGTCGCCGACTGCGCTGGGGTAATCTTGTCGCCGAGCCGGGCAACGTGCTCGATACCGATGGACCGCGCATTCATCCCGGAGTTGCCGGCGTGCCAGGCGCGCTCGCTATCAGGCACCATCTGCACAAGGACGCCATCCTGTCCGACGATATAGTGCGCGGAAACGCGCGGTGTGCCGTTCTTGAAATGCGAAATGGTGCCGCTGATGTTGCGCGACGTGGTGTAGTGAACCACGATATGGTCGATCGGCGTTCCGTTGCGGCTGGATTTGTGGGTCGTCGCCTCCTGCCGCGTCGGGGGTTTCTCCGGCGCGGCCTCGATCATCGCTTGCTCAGGCTCGCCGCCGGCATCGCAGGCCAGCCGTTCTTCGGCCAGGAAGATTGCGGCGGTTTCCGCGCTGATCTTCTCGGCGAACTCCTGGTGCGCGGGAGTTTCAACCTTGAGGTCCTCGATCACTGAAATGTAGGGATTGCTTTCCGATTGCTGGATGCGTCCGTCCGCTCCCAGCGGTACGCGCTGGCGGCGAATCGAATTGCCCTCGTTCCCGCCAATCGTGATCGCAAACTTCGCGCCGTTGCGCTCGACCAGGTCGACGACGATCGCGCTGTGCGATTGATAGTTGGAGCGGGTCCGGGCCTGCTTGTAGGTGATCCTGCCACCATTGCGATTGCGATGGACGATATCGCCAATCTTTGGTGCATAGGCATCCACAGGACGTGCACGAAATACCCCGCTCTCGGCGTCGGCATTGGCGATCGCCGCCTTGACGAATACCGCGTGGGCCGGGTTGAACTTGAACTCCCCAGGCGTAGCGCCGGCAGCTTTGACACACCACGAGATGAAAGTCGCAGACCAGGGAAACTCCTCGACATTGTCCGGTCGCGGGATTCCAATCTGCTCGCAATAAAAGCCGATGCGCGACAACAACGGCTCGTCAGTTTCGTCCAGTTCGTGAAAGGCATCAAATTCGGCCGAAGCGATAGCTACCAATTTTTGAACATACGGTGATGCTGTTGACATGCTTTATCCTCCCAACAAACGAAAAAGCGTCAAACACTGGTGTAGGGGGCTCGCTCCACTGTCCCTGTTCTTGAGGTAGGAACAGCAATCCTCGTTGCGATGGTGATCTCACCGACCTGGATGGCAATCCTGGGGATGTCCGCACGCATGGTGCGTCTCCTGCGCAATTGAACATAGCCCGCGTCTAGGCGTGTATGTCGTGGCTAATGCAATACTGCAAAATTAATTCAAGGAAGGCTGTGAAGCAGTTCACTATATCGCAGAAGTTGCTGCGACAAAATTACTACCTCAACTATATGTCAGATGTGTTGACTTGGTCGCACGCTTGGGATGCGGCTGACCTCACTTCCCCAGCGCGCTCGAAAGCACCAGTTCGAGTTCCTGCCTGACGTCATCAAGCGGCTGGATGCCACGCGCGGCACGGCACATCGCGACCGTGCCTTCCAGCGACGCGATAACCAGTGCCGCGAGCCGCCGGGCGCGCGCGACAGTAACGCCCTCGCGCCGCATCGCCACGATCATGATGGCTTGCCAGTCGGAAAACACGCCTTCAGCCAGATCGAGCAGGCGCTTTTGCGCCGCTTCGTCGGGCACGCCGTCTTTCTCGGTCGCGTCGTTGACATACTGCTCGACCGCGACCGCAAGCACCGGACAGCCGGCCTGGAATTTCGATCGCTCCAGCGTCTGCCGCCACAGGGCGATAAAGGCGCGGAGGCCGCTGATCGCACCATGCTCCTGCGTCAGATGTTTGAGCGGTCCGCTGACCTGCCTGCCTGCAAAGACAAGCGCGTCCTCGATCAGTTGCTGCTTGCCGCGCGGAAAATGATGGCCGATCGAGCCGCGCGGCGTACCGGTATGGCGGACCACGTCGCGCATGCTGGTGGCATTGACGCCACGCCGGCTCATCAGGTCGGCGGCGCCTGCCACCATCTTGGCGCGGGTATTGGACGACATCGGAACTCCCCTTCGAGTCGCGCCATTGTAGAATATGACGCTTGACATAGCCAGCCTGGTCTGGATTATGCCATCCGTCATAGTCGGGCGCGTGAGCGGCAGGGAGGATGCACGATGACCGTTATCTATGTGATGACCCCGCAAGGGCGCCTGAATGCCGATCAGCGGCGCGTCCTGGCGAGGACGCTGACGGATGCCGTGCTGGTTCCGGAGGTCGGCAAACTCGCGCCCGAGGCGCGCCGCGGCTATCAGGTGCATTTTACCGAGCGGCCGCTCGACATGATCGCGCACGGCGGCGAACTGCTTTCGGACAAGCCAAGCGACGTCATGGTGATCGATGTCGTCGCGATGGACTGCTGCTGGACGCGCGAGGATCGCGCCACTGTCATCCGCAACATCCATGCGGCGCTCGCTGACGCCTGCGGGATGAAGGCCCCGTCGCCGGGCTGGTGGATCAATTTCCGCATCATCGAGGAAGGCAGCTGGGGCTCGCGCGGCGGCGTGCTATCATTCCTCGACCTGCTCGAACACGGTGCATCGCACTTTTCGCCGGAACGCACTGCCGCGATCCGCACCGCGCTCGCCGTCAAATACGAGCGCTAGCTGATACGCGCCATCGCACCGTCGTTCCAGAGCATACCGAGAGGAAACACCATGAGCGCCGAAGGAAAAATCCGCACCGAAACCCATGATCGCATTTTCAAAATCATCATCGACAACCCCGCCAAGAAGAACGCGTTCTCGCCGGCCATGATGGAGCAATTGTCGGACGCGCTGACCGAGCTTCACGACAACGATAGCCTTTGGGTCGGCGTGATCTGCGCCGAAGGCAAGGATTTCACCGCCGGCCTCGACATGCCGAAATTCTTCGGCCCTAACGCCGAGAAGCGAAACTTCAAGGAAGGCAATGTCGACGCATTCGGTCTGCAGAAGCGCTGCAAGAAGCCGATCGTCACCGCCGTGCAGGGCATTGTGTTCACCATCGGCATCGAACTGATGCTGGCGGGCGACATCGTCGTCGCGGCCGATGACAGCAGGTTTTGCCAGATGGAATCCAAGCGCGGCATCGCGCCGTTCGGCGGCGCGCATTTCCGCTTCCTGTCGCGCACCGGCTGGGGCAATGCGATGTATCATTTGTTGCTGTGCGATGAATTCACCGCATCGCGTGCCCGCGAGATCGGCCTGGTTCAGGAGGTGGTGCCGGCGGGCCAGCAGGTCGAGCGCGCAATGGCGCTTGCAGCCATCATTGCGCGCAATGCGCCGCTTGGCATTCAGGTGACCAAGGAGGCTGCCGCGAAATATGTTGAGTACGGCGAGAAGGCCGCCATCGCCTATATTCCCACCGTACGCGAACGCGTGCTGAACAGCGCCGACGCGCGCGAGGGTATTCAATCCTTCATCGAGCGGCGCGCCGCGGTGTTTCAGGGGCGTTGAGGCGAACATGAAATCGATCTCCGGAAAACAGAAAGAACTGGCGAACCTGCTCGTGCAGGCGCGGCGCAACGTCAGCCAGTTCTCCCTGCCCGATGATCTCGTGCCGGATGCGGCTCCTGAAGCCTATGCCGTCAACCAGATGGTGGCGGAACGTCTCGGCTGGGAGCCGCTGGGCTGGAAGATCGCCGGCACGACGGACGCGGTGCGCGGCAAGCTGCAACTGGACGGACCGATCTACGGCCGGACCTTCCGCCGCTTTGCCTGCACGTCTCCGGTGCATTTCAAGGCCGCGGAGTTGCTCGACCCGCTGATCGAATGCGAGTTCTTCGTCACGCTCGCGCGCGACCTGCCGCCGAGAGACGAGCCCTGGACGTTTCCCGAAACCATCGCGGCGATCGCCGACGTTCATGCAGGCATCGAAGTGGCGGAATGCCGCTATCCGAGAAAGGCTTTGCCGCCGCTGCCCGGCATTCTCGCGGATGGCAGCGCCTCGGGGCGCTATGTATTTGGCGATCGCATCGAGACCTGGCGCGGGGGACTTGCGTCCATACCCGTGCGGCTTGAAGTCGACGGCGCGCTACGCCGGGAGGGCGTCGGCGCCGACGTCATGGGCGATCCGCTGCGGCCGCTGTGGTGGCTGGCCGAACAGCGCCGCCAATGGGGCGACGGGCTCCGCGCCGGAGAGACGATCTCTACCGGTTCGATGACCGGCATGCTGCCGATACGCGCTGGCCAGCATGTTCGCGCCCGCTTCGGCGATGCGGCGACCATCGAAATCACGATCGACCTCTGATCGCGCCACCAGACCCTTACGGCAAGGCGACAATCTCGGACGGATCGATCCGGCAGGCGCGGCGGACTGTTTCAATCCTTATCCGGTCAAAATCGATTTCAGTACGTCGCGCTGCTCGATGATGTAATCGAAGAACGCGGCAATGCGAGGCACGCGGCGGATGTCGGGATGCGTCAGCAGCCGCCAGCTTCGCGTCAGCTCCGGAACGGGACCGAGCACGCGGACCAGATCCGGCTCCGCATCGCCGAGCGCCGTCGGCAGCGGCCCTAACCCGGCGCCGGATTTCACCGCGGAGACCAGGCCAAGCACGCTGTTGTTGCGCACCGGCATCCTGGCCTCGGGTGCGACGTCCTTCAGCCATTTTGCGGCGCGGTGACCAGCCAGCGTCTCGTCGAAGCCGATGAGAAGATGTTGCGACAAGTCCTCGACGCGGCCGGGCTTGCCGTGGTGCTCGATGTAGTCACGACTGGCGTAAACCGCCCAGAGCGAATCCGCGATCTTGCGGCCGATCAGCTCGTCGTCGGTATCGCCGGAGCGGAAGGCGACATCCACCTCTCCCTTCGACAGGTCGAGATAACGGTCGCTGGTGATGAACTCGACGCGCAAATGCGGATGGCGGGCATGAAACCGATCGATCAGGCCCGACTGCGTCATGCGGATGACGATCGGCTCCGGACAGGTCACGCGGATCGCGCCCTTCATGTCCTGCTCGGTGTCGGTTGCCCGCCGCTGGAAATCCCCGACCGCAGCCTCGATGCGCTCGGCGAACGGCAGCAGCGTGGTGCCGTATTCGGTGAGGCGATAGCCGCTCGCAGCCCGCGTCACCAGCGCCTGCCCGATCCGGCGTTCGAGCTCTTCGAGCCGGCGATGCACGGTCGACTGGCTGGTGCCGAGCGCCTTGCCGGCTGCAATCGTGCTGCCGTGGCGCGCAACGGCGAGGAAATACTTCAAATCGTTCCAGTCGAACATGCGGCCATTATGCACTTTTGGAGCGGGTCCTAGCAATCTTGCGGCTCCCGCGGCGCGGCCCGGCTGGCTTAGGCTTTATGTCGAGCCGTCATCGGCAACCAAAAGGAGCGATACATGCGCAGCCATCTCGTCCCGGGCATCATCCTGCTCGCCAGCCTCGGCGTCGGCGCCAGCCATCCGGCATTGGCGCAACAGCACGGCGCCGCGGCACCCGGCATCGCCAGGCCCAACATGGTGCTGCAGCAGGTCGTCGAGGGGTTGCCCACGGACGACAAGCAGACGGTGCGGGTCATGACCGCAACGTTCAAGCCGGGCGACAAGACCGTCTATCATACGCACCGTTTTCCGGTGACGGTCTATGTGCTGGAAGGCGCCTTCACGCTCGAGCTCGACGGCCGCCCGCCGCTCACGGTCAAGGCCGGCGAAGCGCTGGTCGAGCCGCCGAAGGTGGCGATGACCGGCTACAACCGCAGCGCCACCGACACGACCAAGGTCGTCATCTTCTATGTCAGCGCCAACGACACGCCATTTCTCGACATGATGTCGCACTAGGCGAGGACTCCCCGAATGGGCTCGCGCGCGGAATCGGCATCGACGCCGCGAACCGTGATTTGCGCGCCCTTTCCGCCAGGTGTAACTTTTGGTCCCGCAGTGCCCGCGCGACCAATCGGGAGCATCTCATGCGTGTCCTTGTCCTGCTTCTTGCGCTCATGCTCCATTGGGCCACGCCGGCATTCGCCGACGACGTCGCCGCGGCGCAGAACGTGATCCGGGCGCAGGAGCAGGCGTTCAGCCGCGACGACGCCACCGTGGCCTATTCCCATGCTGCGCCCGAGATCAGGCAGCTCTTCCCGCAGGCCGACATCTTCATGCAGATGGTGCAGCAGGCTTACACACCTGTCTATCGCCACAAGAGTTTTGAATTCGGCGAGGCGCGCGCGGCCGGCGGCCGGATCGCCCAGCGCGTCCACATCGTCGACGACAATGGCGAAGCCTGGGAAGCGATGTATACGCTCGAGCAGCAGCCGGACGGCAGCCTGAAGATCACGGGATGTTCACTGCTGAAGGCGGGACAGGCGGTCTAGCCGGGCTGGAAGAATTTGCCGAGGAAGTCGGCGGCCTGGTCCGAGATGCCGACGATCTTGTTCGTTGCCTGACGATAGAATTTGAAGTTGAGTTCGGTCTGGGGTTGACCGTCATTCCAGTCGCGGAATCGTTTGAGTTCGCTCCGCCCCAGCGGCCGCTTCGCAAGCGCGGTGCGTCTGATGGCGACGCTCACACGCGGCGTTTGCCTGGCAATCCCGCGCTTCTTCGCCATCGCCTTGGCCGAACTGACAACGCCGCGCGCGATCAGGCCTTGCCCACCCTCGTTCTCGCTCGCGAACACGAAGACCGTGTCGCCTTCGGCGATATGCTTGCCGCCATACATCGTCTTTTGCGCGACAAGCGAGAACGCCTTCGCGCGCGGATCGGGGATTTCGGCTTTGATCGCGAACGCCATGATCCCCTTGTCGCGGCGAAAGTTCCTGGATCGGCCCTCACGCCATCGCCAGCCGCTGCCGTGCGCGCATCAAAAGCAAAAGCATGACCGCAATGTTCAGTGCATTCCACGCCAGCCCGTTGGCAAACGCCGCGGTGTAGGAGCCGGTGGCGTCGAAGATCGCGCCTGAGATCCAGCCGCCGAACGACATGCCGAACACGGAGGCGAAGATCACGATGCCGACGCGTGTCGCGGCTTCGGAGGCCGGCATGGCCTCGCGCACGATGATGGCGTAGCTCGGCACGATGCCGCCCTGAAACAGGCCGAACATCGCCGAGATGATGTAGAGCGAGGTCAGGCCGTCAAAGAACAGATAGAACAGCAGCGCGGTGCCCTGCGCCACCGAACCGATCAAAAGCGTGCGAATGCCGCCGATCTTGTCGGCGAGGAAGCCCGAGCCGATGCGGCTGATGATGCCAAAGCCGAGCATCAGCGACAGCATTTCGGCGCCACGCGCCACACCATAGCCGAGATCGCCGCAATAGGCGACGATATGAACCTGCGGCATCGACATCGCCACGCAGCAGGCAATCGCCGCAAGCGACAGGATCACCGTCAGCGCATTGGTCGAAAGACGCAGGTCGACGCGCGGCGGCGGCGCATTCTGATGGTCGCGCCGCACGCCCGCTCCCATCAACGTCCGCAGGCCGATCAGCGCCAGCGTCATCGCTACCGCCGTAAAGATGCCGAGCGCGATGTGGGTGTTGCGCCAGCCCATGGTCTCGATGCCGTGATTGACCAGCGGCGGCCAGATCGCGCCGCCGATGTAATTGCCGCTGGCGGCAACGGCGACCGCGAGCCCGCGATAGCGATCGAACCAGTGCGAGGCTTCCGCCATCAAGGGTCCGAACGTGGCCGACGAGGACAGCCCGATCGCGAAATGCACCAGGATGAATTGCCAGATCGAGGACGACATTCCCGCGACGATATAGCCCAGGCCCAAAATGCCGATGCCGAGCCCGATCGCGGTGACGATGCCGTAACGGTCGGTGATCTTGCCGGTCAGCACCGCGCCGGAACCGAATCCGAGCATGAGCATCGTGAACGCCAGCGAGGCGGTGCCGCGGCTTGCGGCGAACTCGGTCTGCACCACCGGAAGTGCAACCACCACCGACCACATGCCGACGCTGCCGAGCGAGCCGATCAGCACGGCCACGGCAAGCCGCAGCCATGCCCGGCGCGAGTCGGGAACGAACAGGTCGGAATCTCGGGTGAGTTCGGAAGAAATTACCACGGCCGGCGCAACTTCGTAGGCTATTCGCCCAAGGTCAAGCCACATTGCCGCGATATTGGGCATGCAGATGTGGTGGGACAGCGTCCATCGCCCCCTTGGCGAAATCAGCTGACGGCATTAGGTTGCCGCCATGTTCGTTCGCTTGACGAGGCCAATGCGCGCCAAAGCGGGGTGGTTCATCGCCCTGCTCTATCTGTTTTGCGTGCTCGCGCCCGGCGTGGCGCTGGCGGCCGGCGACGCCGTCTCGTGCCTCGGGCATCAGGTCGGGAGCGACGCCGCCGCGCATGTGCATGAGGGAGCTCAGCCGCAGCCCGCGGCCTCGCACCAGCATCATGCGATGCAAGCGGATCAGCATGCGATGCATCACGCCGATGCCGGCCACGCCATGCCCGGGCACGCCAAGCATCCGCACGACGGCAAGGGCTCCACGGGACCGTGCTGCGCCATGCTCTGCGTTTCGGCGATCACGGCCAACCTGCCTGCCGTCGCAAAGCCCTCGCAGCCAAGATCGGTTTGCGTCTCCGAGACCTTTCAGCGCCTGCCGGGCGAGGCGCCCCCTCTGCTCTACCGTCCCCCCATCGCCTGATCTCTGACGTAACGACGTGGGGTATCGCGCGACGAGCGCGCGCATGCCCGTGGTCCATCGACAGATCGGGGATTTCATTCAATGTCTGCGCAGTATGGGGCGTGGTTCGCCGCCGTTGATTCGGCGCGCGAGCGCCAATCCGTCTTCAATTCAGTGATACGCGGTGCCGTCATCGCGCTAGCCATCGCTGCGAGCGGCTGCACGCCCGCGACAACGCGCGTGGCCGACGCCGATCCAGCGGATCCCGGTGCGCGAGCCGCCGGCGTCGGCTACCGCTCGACAATCGCGCCCTACACTTCATTGCGCCCGTCAACGCCCGCGCCCTGGCGCGAGCGCAACGACAGCGTCACCCCCAAGCCCCGGCGGGAACAGCCATGAGCATCCGTTCGATGTGGCGCACGCGAATCATCGCCTTGCTGCTGACTTCAGGCTTCTGCCTGTCGGGATGCGCATCGTTTTCACCTGACAGCGGCATGAGCGTCGTGTCCGACGTCGCCAGCCAGACCATCGGCAAGGAAGTCGCCTTCGTGCGCTCGGCCGACGATTCCGAGCGCGCCAGCGGCACGGTGCGCCGCCTGCTCGGCCGCCCGCTCACCGCCGAGACCGCGGTGCAGATCGCGCTCCTTGGCAACAAGGGCCTGCAGGCCGCCTATAACGAACTGGCGCTGGCGGAAACCCGATCTGGTCGCGCAGAGCCTGCCGCCCAATCCGACGTTTTCGATTTCCCGCATCTCGGGCAATGGCGCCAGCGAAATCGAACGGCAGGTGGTCGGCGACATCCTTGCGCTCGCCACCCTGCCGTTCCGCTCCGAGATCGCGCGCGAACGGTTTCGCCAGGCGCAGTTGCGCGCAACGCTCGAAACGCTGCGACTCGCCGCCGAAGTTCGGCGGACTTATTTTCGCAGCGTTGCGGCCAATGAGATGGTCGTCCTGCTCTCCGACGCCAAATCGACCGCCGAGAGTACGGCGCAGCTCGCCAAGAAGCTGGGCGAGACCGGCGCGCTGAACAAGCTCGATCAGGCCCGCGAACAGGTATTTTATGCCGAAACCACCGCCGACCTCGCCAGCGCGCGCCAGGAAGCGACCAGCACGCGCGAGCGCCTGACGCGGCTGATGGGCCTGTGGGGCGACGACCTCGGCTTCCGGCTGCCCGACCGGCTGCCGGCGCTGCCGCGGCATCCGCGATCGTTGCCGACCATCGAAGCCGATGCGGTCGGTCACCGCATCGACCTGCAGATCGCGCGCATGGAGCTCACGGCGCTGGAAAAATCGCTCGGCCTGACGCAGGCGACGCGTTTCGTTACCTTGCTCGACGTCGCGGGGATCGCGAAGCGCACCGCCGATCCGGACACGCCGCCGTTCCGCGAACGCGGTTTCGACGTCCAGTTCCAGATTCCGATCTTCGACGGCGGCGAGGTGCGCGTCCGGCAAGCCGTGGAGACCTACAACCAGGCCTTCAACCTTCTGACCGAGAAAGCTGTCAACGTGCGGTCGGAAGCCCGCGACGCCTATCGCGTCTACCGCTCGGCTCACGACATCGCCAGCCACTATCAGCGCGAGATCCTGCCGCTTCGCCAGATCATCACCGAGGAAATGCAGCTTCGCTTCTCCAGCATGCAGATCGACGTGTTCGCGCTTCTGACCGAAGCGCGCCAGCGGCTCGCCTCGTTGCGCGCGGCGATCGACGCCCGGCGCGCCTTCTGGCTGGCGCAATCCGATCTGCAGACCGCCGTCAACGGCGGCGCCTCGGGTGGCGCAAGAGAGAATCCAACGACCACGGCCGCGGCGGCGCCGGCGGCCGCCGCCGCGCACTGAAGGAGATCAACCATGTTTTCACGCAGAGGATTTCTTGGCACCGCCGCCCTCGTCGGCGCCAGCGCCGTCACCGGCCGCGTCCAGGCCGCCGCCATTCCCGAAGCGCCCACCATGGACAAGGCGGTGATGCAGCCGCCGCTGCATCCGACATCAGGCCCCGACTATCGCCCGGTGGCGACGCTGAACGGCTGGTCGCTGCCGTGGCGCATGAATGGCGACTGGAAGGAATTCCACCTTGTGGCGGAGCCGGTGGTGCGCGAATTCGCCGAAGGCATGAAGGCCAATCTATGGGGTTATAACGGCCAGGCGCCGGGACCGACCATTGAGGCGGTCGAGGGCGACAAGGTGCGCATCTTCGTCACCAACCGCCTGCCCGAAGCCACCACCGTGCACTGGCACGGCATGATCCTCCCCTGTGGCATGGATGGCGTCGGCGGCCTGAACCAACCGCACATCCCGCCGGGCAAGACTTTTGTCTACGAGTTCCAGCTCAAACACAGCGGAACGTTCATGTACCACCCGCATTCCGACGAGATGGTGCAGATGGCGATGGGCATGATGGGCATGTTCGTCGTGCATCCGCGCGATCCAAAATTCCGCCCCGTCGACCGCGATTTCGTCTTCGTGATGTCGAGCTATCTGATCGACCCCGGCACGTACCTGCCGAAGGTCAACGAGATGACCGACTTCAACATGTGGACCTGGAATTCCCGCGTCTTCCCCGGCATCGATCCGCTGCCGGTGCGGCTCGGCGACAGGGTGCGCGTGCGCATCGGCAACCTCACCATGACCAATCATCCGATCCACCTGCACGGCCACAAATTCGTGGTGTCGTGCACCGACGGCGGCTGGATTCCGGAAAGCGCGCAATGGCCGGAGACCACCACCGACGTTCCGGTCGGTGCCATCCGGGCGTTCGACGTGCTGGCCGATAACCCCGGCGACTGGGCGTTCCACTGCCACAAGTCGCATCACACCATGAACGCAATGGGCCACGACATGCGCAACTTCATCGGCGTGTCGCAGAAGGATCTCGCCAAGGCGGTCGGCAAACTCGCGCCGGACGCGATGGTGATGGGATCGACCGGCATGTCGATGGGCAACATGGAGATGCCGGCGCCCGACAACACGCTGCCGATGATGACCGGCACCGGCCAGTTCGGCCCCATCGAAATGGGCGGCATGTTCACGGTGATGAAGATCCGCGAGGGACTCGCGCGCGACGATTACAGCGATCCCGGTCCCTACAAATTTCCTCCGGGTACGGTGGCTTGGGAAGTCGACGCGCCCGCAGCCGCGCCGGCGCGGCAGGAAACGCCGGCGACTTCGCCGCCGGCGACGAAGGATAAGGATCACAAGTCCATGCACAAGGGGATGAAGATGTAGCGAGTAGCCCGCGATTGCCCGAACCGACGACGCTTGAATCAACAACGAGAGAACAACCAATGAAGAACATCACGAAGGCCGCCCTGGCGCTGACTGCACTTGTCGCGCTGCCGCCGTTGGCGAACAGCCACGACAAACACGCCCACGAAACCTGGGCGGCCGGCGAGCCCGGCAATCCAAAAATGCCCTCGCGCACCATCGAGGTCGAAATGAGCGAGATGGAATACACGCCGTCGCGCATCGAGGTGAAGCGCGGCGAGCAGATCCGCTTCGTGATCCGCAATGCCGGCAAGGAAGATCACGAATTCCTGCTCGCCACCACGGAAGAAAACCTGAAGCACGCCGAGGACATGAAGAAGCACCCGCATATGGAGCACGACGACCCGAACGGCGTGCGGCTGGCGCCGGCGAAATCGGCCGAGATTTTGTGGAAGTTCACTCACGCCGGCACGTTCGAATATTCCTGCCTGATCCCCGACCATCGCGACTACGGCATGATTGGCAAAGTCACGGTGAAATGAATGACCGCGAAGTGAAGCGAATACTGCAAGCTTAAAGGAGACAAAAATGAACAAACCAATTCACACCCTGGCGGCCGCGATGCTCGCCGCGATCTTGTCGCTGTCCACCGCAACCGCGCAAGGCAACGCCGTTCAGGGCGAAGTCAGGAAGATCGACGAGGCTGTCGGCAAGGTCACCCTCAAGCACGGCCCGATCAGGAATCTCGGCATGGACGTTGGCATGACCATGACCTTCCGCGTCAAGGACCCCGCGATGCTGAGGGAAGTGCAGGTCGGCGACAAGGTCGAGTTCGAGGCGGAGCAAGCCGCATCGGGATACACCGTGACGAAGATGCAGAAGAGCAACTGACGGACGAAACCGCAGGGTGGGCAAAGCGTGAGCGTGCCCACCCTACACTCCCAAAGCGCAAAATCCGCCAATCTCGACATTGCGGCACGAAGCCGTAGGATGGTTCGAGCAAAAGCGAAACGGGACAGGCCGTGCAAAGAATCGAACATCAAGGCTTTCTGTTGCTGCTCACGGCCGTCACCCTGGCGTTTGCCTGGGTGCTGTATCCGTTCTACGGCGCCGTTCTCTGGGCGGTCGTCGTAGCGGTGCTCTTCGCGCCGGTCTATCGAAGGCTGCTGCAATCGATGCAGGGCAGACCGAGCCTCGCGGCCGGGCTCACTGTTCTGATCATCATCGCCATGGTCATCCTGCCGCTGGCGGTGATCGCGGCTTCGCTGGTGCAGGAAGCGTCAGGCCTTTTCGCGAAGATCCAGTCTGGAGAGTACAATTTCGGCAGCTATCTGCAGCGGGTACTCGACGCCCTGCCGGCCTGGGCCACCGGATTGCTCGAGCGGCTCAACCTCGCCGATTTTTCGGCGCTGCGCGAAAAGCTCACCTCCGGCCTCATGAAGGGCGGCCAGGTTCTCGCCCCGCAGGCGCTGAGCATCGGGATGAACACGTTCGATTTCGTGATCCGTCTTGGCATCATGCTTTACTTGCTGTTCTTCCTGTTGCGTGACGGCAGATCCCTGGCCGAACGGATCAGGGAGGCCATTCCGCTGCGCGGCGAGCAGAAGGCGGCGCTGTTCGCCCGGTTCGCCGACGTCGTTCGCGCCACCGTGAAGGGCGGCATCCTCGTCGCGATGGCGCAAGGCGCGCTCGGTGGCATCGCGTTCTGGTTTCTCGGAATCCACGCAGCCCTGCTATGGGCCGCGCTGATGGCATTCCTGTCGCTGATCCCTGCGATCGGCGCCACGCTGGTCTGGCTTCCGGTCGCGATCTACTTCCTGGCGACGGGGTCCATCTGGCAGGGCATCGGATTGATCCTGTATGGCGTGCTCGTCATCGGGCTGGTGGACAATCTTCTGCGCCCCTTCCTGGTCGGCAAGGGCTCCAAGCTGCCGGATTACATCGTGCTGATTTCCACGCTCGGCGGCATCGAAGTGTTCGGCCTGAACGGTTTTGTCGTCGGGCCGTTGATTGCCGCGATGTTCATGGTGAGCTGGGAAATATTCGTCGGATCGCGGGCCACGTCAGGGGATGACGTCTAGCAGTCTGCGGCCGTGCGGCTTCCTGCAGGCATCAACGATGGAACCATCGGCTTCATCGGGCTGCGACCCGCAGCAAAAGTGCTTTCTCGGGCGGATTTTCCGATTTCAATCCAGGCGTTCCCAGCGCAAACGCCGTCACGAGCAGCAGGGTGCTTGCGCAGATGATATGTAGCCAGAAACGATCCATCGGCATTAACAAGCGAGTGCGCGACCCGTTCCGTGGGAACTGATCGTGGTACATTAATCCTGAACGATCGCGGGAACCTACCCCAATTCAAAACTGGTGACGCCGAACACCCGCTCCAGCCGCAGCGGCGGAATCGCGCCGGTATACATGCGGGCCGTCTCGAACACCGGCGCGAGCCCAAAATCCTGAGCGAGCGCGATCGCCACGCGGTTGATGCCGGGCACATCCAGAAAAATCTCGCCGCCGCCTACCCTGGCGAGCAAGGCCGACAGCACCGCTTCGGCGCTGGCGCGGTCGTCGGCCACCAGCGGGCCGATCTTGAAACCGCTCCGGCACGGCCGGATCACGCCCCAGCCGGCAAGCCGGCCATCCCGCACCAGCGCGCAACCGACATGCGAAGGCGCGCCGATCCACGCACGCAGGAACGCAGACCGCGGCGCCGGAAACACCGTCGCGTCATCCGCCTCCACTGCCGCAACCGGGACGTCGGACAAGGCAATGACGCCGGCTCGCGGCGCGGCGGGCGCCGCAACCGTGCCGCCGTAACGGACATTGGCGTAAGCAAGCCGAAAGCCGGACTTTCGATAATTGTCCTGCTGCGCCACCACGCCATCGAGCCCGATCACGCGTGGGCCGGCGTGCGCGATGGCCGCATTCCATATGCGCAAGCCGTAGCCGTTGCCGCGCAGATCCGCCCGCACGATGTAGAAGCCGAGAAAGGAAAAGTTCGCATCGTAATTGACGCAGGAGACGATCGCGGCAGGCCTGCCATCGAGCTCTGCGATGAGGAAGCCTTCCGGATCGACGGAAGCAAAGCAGACGTCGTCGGCGAGGCCCGGATTCCACCCCTCGCCCGCGGCCCAGTCCACGGCCAACGAGATTTCATCCGGCCGCATTGTTCGAACGATGAGAGCGTCCATTAGCGGGCGGTCCTTTTCGAATGTGTGACTTCACCCGTCATGACGAAGAGCGAACGACTTGTCCGCCGTTGCTTGCCAGAGCGAAGGCGGAAGCAGGCACGCGGAAATTACAATTGCGTGACGGTGTACTCGATTGCGCTTACGTCTGCGTGCTCGACCTTGGGATATGTGCACAGTCCAGAAATGGCACACTTCTTCGCGCAGAATATCATTGCGCCCTCCGAATTGTTTAGCGAAAATTAATCATATGCTGGCTGAGGGGCTGCATTGTTGGAGGCGACACACATGTACCGATCATCGCTCACGCTGGCCTTCTGCGTCCTGTACTCGGCGGCAGGCGCGGCCAGCGACCTGTCATCCGTGTACGTGGCGCCCGGCGGAATCTACGCGCCTTCCGCCAACGTCTACGTGCGTCCCGGACCGGCCTATCGGCCTTACGCCGAACCCGGTTACGGATATCGGCAGCCCTCTTACGTGGACCCCGCCTATCGCGCACCGGCAGCGGTCTATGGCGACTATGAACCGCCCTACGCGGCGCGGCCGGTCTATGTCGACCGCGCGCCCGCCTATCCCGAGCGTTACTACGCCCGCGAGCGCTACTCCGCGCAGGAATACGACTATGAATATGCACCGCGGCCGCCGCTGCCCGTGCCCTACCGTGCGCGGGCACGATGCGTCGACGACTATGGCAGGTCGGCCTACTGCGATTGAAGCACGCAGGATGGGTGGAGCGACTAGTCCGCCGCAGCTCGCCAGGGCGGAGGCGGAAGCGATAGCCATCATCTCCATGTCATCAAAGGTGAGAGGTCGCGCCGCGCTGTACTCCACCGCACTGCGGAGGAGTCCTCACCTTTGAATGACGTTTGCCACTTTTTCCCAACCTCTTATCATTTGTTAAGGCAGGCGGCGCGCGCCGGCGTGTACCTGTCCAGGGAAGCGAAATTATACTTTGCGATTGATTGTAACCTGGGGCGCCGCTGGATCGTAAGGTCGGCGGCCTTTCGCTGAGCTGACGAGCATGACGCAACACGATATCCCGTTCGTGGTCTCGCTGATCTGGCTGGCCGCACTCAGCGGCGGACTGATCTTCCTGCTTCTTGCGTGAAGGTGGCGGGGGCCGCTTGGCGCGGGCTCGCATCGCACATCACGGCTTCAAATCGTCATGGAGGCGGCGGCGTTCAAACGCCTCCCGCAAAATTGCGGTCACCTTGCGATCCAGGACTTCAAGACGGTCGCGAAGCTCCAGCTGCTCGTCCGATATGACCCGCTTAACGGTGACCTCAACGATGGCAGACAATACGTAACAGACGAACGCTGCCGCGAGAATCGAGGAGACCAGCGGTCGAAAGTCAGGAGCCGCGTTCCAAACAGTAAGACCTGCAACGGCGGCCGCCATCCAGATGACGACCTTGAAAAATGTTTTCATTAAAGTGCTCCGGCAAAAGCTCGTGCCGTCCACTTCCAATTGCCCTGCCTCCAATAGGGTGAGGCCGTACATCAACAATCGATTTTCAGGCACGCGGTTCCCGTAACTAAAACTGCGTTCTGCTGGAACCATTCAGGCAGCGGCCGACAGAAACGACTCCGGTAGCGCGCTTGCCCGCAAGACCATTTATGGATGCGTTCGTTTCGGCGGCTTTCGGTAACCATCCCCCACGGGAAACTCACGACATCGGGAACAAGTGGCAATGGACCTGCGTTTGATGGATGAGGGCAGCGGATGAGGAGGAAACGTACATGCCCGTTCTTTTGCTCTGGGCCGTCCCGGCCGTGATCGTTGTCGGCGGCGTCGGCTATTATTTGGTTCACGTTGTTCACTAGATGAAATTGCCAGAGGGAAGAAAGGCCCGGGTCGGAACGCCGGCCGGGCTTTTCAGACCGCCGTCGGAAGGACGTATTGCAATGGCAGACAAGCGTGCTTTGAAATTGATTGGCATCGTGTTCGCCGCTTTGACCATGATGGTTATCTCGACGGCGGCTGTCATGGTGGCCGGCCACGCCGCGAGCGGCGTCAATGGCGAATATGTCAAATTGGTCGACCTTCATGACTAGTTCGCGGGAATGGCTCATGCAATGCGCAAGCGCAATGGTCCTTCTCGCCTTCGCTACGGGCATGTGGATAGCAGGACAACGCTTCCTTCAGCACGGGGCCAGCAAACGGCCCGCGCCTGTTTCGACCATGGAATCGGCATTGCCTTGCGGCGATCTTGCTCTGATCAGCGATAATCGAATAGAGGCTTCACGTCGGAAGGTTACTTGTCGACGCACGTGAAGCACACCTGCAGCGACCTCGATAATCCCGCGCAGCCTTTTCCGGGTCAGCACGTCAGCATATGAACCTTGTCGAGTTTGCAATTCGCGCCCCTCAATTTGGAGGCGTTAACTACGTGCCTGGCGGGCGCGGCCCTTGAAATTGGATTCCGCACTTCTTCGCGATAGAGGCTTGCTCAACGGCTACCATCTGCCCCTTCATCTGGGACAATTCCGCTGCCGTCTGTTTGTCTCCGCCGACGAAGAAAGCTGCTGGCCAGAAGATCACGATCGCAGCCGCAGTGGCGACGCCGTCTTTTGTGCGCTGGCTGTCCTGGGCGCCCGACAACGTAGCCGCCCTCGTCGAGATCGCTTGAGCCTCAAGCGCAAGCTGCTGGCATGTGTATGATTGGTACGCAACCGGCGAAACATACGCGGGTGCAATATCCGCAGCGGAAGAAGCGCAGCCCGCCAGCGCGGCACCTAGCACCACGATTCCCAAATTTCGCATTTTTGAAATTCCCCCCGTCCCACCCAAGCGCAACCGACGGTCGAGAGCAAGCCCGTAGACATACGGGCGTCCCCGATGGCGGTGGATATCAACGCAAGTGGAAAGACGCCGGCGAAGCGCTTCCGGTGACATCGTCTTCACCACCGGAGATTCGCCAAGCTGCAAGTCCGAAGCATGCCGTCAGCATCAAGGCCGCCACGAGCAGAAGCATGCAAGATAACTGGCTCACGCCTTGGCCCCCGCAAACCAAGCTGATTATCGCGCAAGCGAGCACGGTTCACCGAGTCGGAAAATACAGTCGGGTTGACCTAAGGCGTATTTGCGGTGGACTACGGTCGGGGGCCAGCGTGTCCTGCAGCACAAAGCGCGAAGAGACGAATTTCCCCAGGCCAATCAACATGATTTGCCCGGTCCAGCCCTCGCTGCAAAAATAAACCCCTTCGCGCGAGCCCCAAATCAGTCCTAGAACTCCGCCCGTTCCCAGCCCGCCAAGAGGGGCGTATCGCGATCGTCACGGACGTTGGGCAGGGAATGCGGTGGACGCGGCAGCGCCCGCTGCGCTGAGGGATCGCAGGGCGGGCTTTGGCCTGTGAGCGATCGGCGGCGCGGCAGACGAGCGGCACTGAAGCGTACGGCAAAACCGTGTGGTCCTGGCGCCCGTGGCTGGCGTCAAATCGGCGGAGGCGTTGCGAACCCGACCGGGCGCGCAACACCGTCAATTCGTCGATGACGGAGGCAAAAAGGAATTCTTCTCCGGGGAGAGCGCGGCATAAGCCGTAGGACCATTGCGCAGGGAATGCCGGAGTGCTCCGACTGTACCTGTATGCTCGTGTGCGCATCTCACACCATCTCTTGCACGCGAGACCGCGGGTGCAGCAAGCACCCGGCATTCCCTGCGCCCTCTTGATGGGGCGAAGCGGTTGGCAAGACCCCGGGCGAAACGCGCCGCGGGAATATCTATGGCTGTCATCGCCCGCGAAGGCGGGCGATCCAGTATTCCAGAGGCCGCAGTGATTTAACCGAGAGGCCGCGGCGTACTGGGTACCCCGCCTGCGCGGGGTACGACAGTGTATGCGGGTCGAGATTCCGGGGTTCATGCCGGCGCCTCGCCCCGAATGACGGGCCAAAGCCACCCCGTTAACCCTTTGCTAACCATACACCCGGCAAGAATTGCCGAGTGAAGTCGAGTGTCGTCGGCCGCGTAGAACGGGAGGAACCCCGTGGACGCCAGTGCGGTGCCTCACTTTCGGACCGGTGGCCCTTCGGCCGCCGCGCAGACGTTTGGCGCCCGCGGGCGTCAATCGCGGGGGGGAGCTACCATGGTCGATATCACGGCGGGTCAGGGCGGCGCAGGCGCCAGCGGCAAGTTTCCGTCCTTAAGCGAAATCGGAGATATCCTGAAGCGCGGCGATCTGGCGCTGGCGTTCGGCGTCCTCACCATCCTGGTGGTGCTGATCCTGCCGCTGCCCTCGCTGGTGCTGGATCTCTTCCTGGCGATCTCGATCACGGTCTCGATCCTGATCCTGATGACCTCCCTGTTCATCCAGGCGCCGCTGGAATTCTCGGCGTTTCCGACCGTGCTCTTGATCTCGACCATGCTGCGGCTGTCGCTGAACATGGCCTCGACCCGGCTAATCCTGTCGCACGGGCATGAGGGCACGGCCGCGGCCGGCCACGTCATCGAGGCCTTCGGCAATTTCGTGATGAGCGGTAATTTCGTCATCGGAATTATCGTGTTCGCGATCCTCGTGATCGTGAACTTCGTCGTCATCACCAAGGGTTCGGGCCGCATCGCCGAAGTCGCCGCCCGCTTTCAATTGGACTCGATGCCCGGCAAGCAGATGGCGATCGACGCCGATCTCTCCGCCGGCCTGATCGACGAGGCGACCGCCAAGGCCCGCCGCAAGGCGCTGGAAGACGAAAGCGGCTTCTTCGGCGCCATGGACGGCGCCTCGAAATTCGTTCGCGGCGACGCCATCGCGGGTCTTCTCATCGTCTTCATCAACGTCATCGGCGGCATCATCATCGGCGTCGCGCAGCAGGGCATGAGCTTCGGCGACGCCGCCCGCACCTACACCGTGCTGACCGTCGGCGACGGTCTCGTCACGCAGGTGCCGGCGCTGATCGTCTCGACCGCAGCGGGCCTGTTAGTGTCGAAGGCCGGCATCACCGGTTCGGCCGACAAGGCGATGATGAAGCAGCTCTCGGGCTATCCGCAGGCGCTCGGCATGTCGGCCGGCGTGATGCTGGTGCTGGCGCTGCTGCCGGGCATTCCGATGCTGCCGTTCCTTGCGCTCGGCGGCGGCGCCGCGGCGCTGGCCTGGAAAGCGCGCAACCACAACCGCGTCACCAAGGCGGCGGAAGCGACCGCAGCGGCAGCGCCCGAACTCGCAGCCGCAGCCGCCCAGGCCGCCGCCGAAGAGCCGATCGCCACCGCGCTCAAGATCGACGATCTCAAGATCGAACTCGGCTACGCGCTGTTGCCGCTGGTCAATGGTCCCGACGGCACCGACCGCCTGACCGAACAGATCAAGGCGCTGCGCCGCTCGCTCGCCATCGAAATGGGTTTTGTGATGCCGGCGGTGCGCATCCTCGACAACGTCCAGCTCGAGGCCAACACCTACGTCATCAAGATCAAGGAAGTGGACGCCGGCTCTGGCAAGATCTGGCCGAACCAGTTCATGGTCATGGACCCCGCCGGCAACCAGGTCGGCGTGCCCGGCATTCACACCATCGAGCCGACGTTTGGCCTGCCGGCGACCTGGGTCGATGCCGCGCTGAAGGAAGAGGCGTCGCTGAAGGGCTACACGGTGGTCGACGCCGCCACCGTGCTGTCGACGCATCTGACCGAGCTGCTCAAGAACAACATGAGCGACCTCTTGTCCTATGGCGAGGTGCAGAAGCTCTTGAAGGACCTGCCGAAGGAACAGGGCGAACTGGTCAAGGACATCGTGCCGAGTTCGGTCACGGTCTCCGGCATCCAGCGCGTGCTGCAACTGCTTTTGGCCGAACGGATCTCGATCCGCGATCTCTCCACCATTCTCGAAGGCATCGCCGACGCGCTCGCCTTCTCGCGACACCCCGCCACCATGGTCGAGCACGTCCGCGCCCGGCTGGCGCGGCAGATCTGTGCGCAGAACACCACCTATAACGGCTACCTGCCGCTGATCGCGCTGTCGGCGCGCTGGGAGCAGGCGTTTGCGGAATCGATCGTCGGCACCGGCGAGGACCGCAGCCTGGCCATGCAGCCCTCAAAACTGTCGGAGTTCATGACCTCGGTCCGCAACGCCTTCGAGCAGGCCGCCCGCGAAGGCGAAGCGCCGGTGCTCGTCACCTCGTCCGCGATCCGCCCGTTCGTCCGCTCGCTGGTCGAGCGCTTCCGCGCGCAGACCACCGTGCTGTCGCAGGCCGAAATCCACCCGCGCGCGCGGCTGAAGACGGTGGGAAGCGTGTAGGCCGGCAAGCCGGGCGGCTAACGCAAATCAGCGGTAAAAACGGCGAAGCCTTTTCGCCACAGGCAAATGGTTTGTTAAAACCGCGCAGATCGGCAGGACTCCACGCCGCGCGCAGCGATTATCGACTTAACATATTGTAATACAAAAAATAATTTTCAATTTTCCGCAGCGGACGCAGCTTGCTGATCGCGGCTGTTCAAGTCTTTTCACCGGCTTGTGATCGCCCCTTGGGAACTATTCCCCGGATTCCCACGTTTCCTGACGCGAGACGTTGAACCGCCCTGCGAATGGCATCGACGAATTTGCGAGGCGGAAGGCGGCAGGAGACTTCCATGAACCATTCGATCTACAGCGCAGATCGCACGACCCATCTCAAGATCGTGGTCGTGGCTTTGGTTGCGGGTATCGCACTTGCCGGTTTCAGCATCTCGGCGCGCAGCACCTCGGATGAGGGTCTGACCCAGACCGCGAGCACGCGCGTAATGAAGGCCGGTAAGCCGGTCGTGATTACGAGTTCAGGCAACTCTGTCGTACGCTAGAGGAGAATTCACGAATTCACGGAATTCACGCGGCTCTTTATAGCCCCCCAAAGTCGCCACGTGGATATTTAAGACCCCAACTACCCCCAAGTTGACTACGAAAACGCCCGCTCCCCACGGGCGTTTTCTTTTTGTGCGGTAGCTGCCGCCATGCTGATCGACCTCATCCACACCCACAGACCGCATCCTGAGGAGCAGGCGAAGCCTGCATCTCGAAGGATGGCGGCGGGCAGATCGGGGGCCTCATGGTTCGCCCGGCGAGGCGGAGCATCGTCCGGAGACGGCGCTTGGCGCCTCCTCACCATGAGGGATGGGAAGCACTAGCGCGTGGCCGGCACCGTCTCGATCAGCTTGCCGGTGAAGACCGGCGCCGAGTGCGGCTTGCCGTCGGGCGAGCCGCCGGCCTGCTCGACCGTCACCGCAAAAAGCGCGGAATTGATCGTACCGGCGTCGAAGTCGGCGAGCACCGGGCGCGCGGTGAAATCGCTGCCGCCGATCACGCCGAGCGATCGCGGCTGCGGCAGCCTGTCGGAGATCAGCCACAGCTCAAAGCTCTTGCCGGGCTCGGCATCGGCCCCGACCTTGCGGACGGTGAAATTTTTGGTCGCGGCGTCGACCGTCAGGATGAAGGCGGGCGAGCCCCCGTCACGTTGCAATAGCGCAACGTATTGCGCCGAAGGCACGGGCTGTGGCGCCGGCGTCTTGACCTCGACCGTCTGGATGCGCGGCTTCGGCCGCAGCGCTTCAGGCAGCAGCTCCGGCCGATAGACCTGTACCGCCAGCATCCCGACCAGGGCTGCGGCAAGCGCCGTGGCGACGGAGGCGACATTGCGCCAGCGCTTCGCCCGATCGGGCAACTGGATGACGTTCGAATTGTCCACGGGAGCGGACGGCGCCTCGGCCGCCACGGGCTCGGCCACCACCACCGGTTCAGCCGGAGGCTCAGGCGGCGGAGGCTGTGGCGCCTCGGGCAGCACCAGCGGCGCCTGCTGTTCGGTGGAATGTCCGATCGCGGCCTTGATGTTCTCCCACACGATCGGCCGCGGCTCGACGGAGCCGACCATCTGGTTCAGCACGCCGAGCCGGTATTCCCAGGCATGCACGATGGCGGTAAATTCGGTATCGACGGCCATCATGGTCTCGACCTGCGCGCGCTCGTCGGCATCGAGGGTGCCGAGCGCGTATTCCGCGGCGAGCGCGATATGGTCTTCGCTATAGGCCATCGTTCAAGATCCGGGCCTCACAGCCCGAGACACTCCCTGATTTCCATCATGCTGCGGCGCAGCCACGTCTTCACCGTATTTACCGGCGTCTCGAACTTGGCGGCGAGTTGCTCACGGCTCCAGCCGTTGTAATAGGCCAGCAGCACCAGCTTCTGCCGATCCGGCTCGAGACGGCCGACGCATTCCAGCAACCGCTTCAATTCTTCCGTCATCTCGCGGCGCGCCAGCGGATCGGGTGAATCGGCCGCCACTTCCATCGCGGTCGGCTCCTCCTCGATCGAAACCTCGCTCTTCTTGCGCACCACGTCGATCGCCCGGTTGCGGGCGATCGACGCCATCCATGTAATCGGCGAAGCAAGCGCCGGATTGAACTGTCCGGCGCTATTCCAGATCTTGACGTAAGCCTCCTGAATGACCTCCTCCGCGAGGTCCTGACGCCGCAAGATACGGAGCACGACGCCGAAGAGTTTCGCGCGCGTGGCGGCGTAAAGGCGCTCAAAAGCGGCCTCATCCCCCTTCGCAACCGCGGCAATCAGCCATACCAGCTCCGCTGGCGTCAGCATTCAGCGTCCCCCAAATCGCGATCCTCCATCGCGTGCTTACGCCGGAGCAATCGGGAAGTTTCGTAGCATACCCTGCGCCAAAGGGGCCACCAAGTCGCCGGTTTCGCCGATTCCGGACAAGAAAAACCCCAGGCCTTGCAGCCCGGGGGTTTGATCGTTGCAACCGATGAGTGTGAGAGGCGTCAGGCGACGCCAAGCCGGGCGCGCATCAGGCCGATGGAATCCATGTCGGCCTGCTCCCGGGCGCTCTCCTCGGCGCGCTCGCGCGCCTGGTCGCGCTCGTCGAGCAGTTCGACCTTCTTGAGCTCCTCGAACGCTTCGCTCAGCAGGCTCTTGGCGTCCTCGAGCTGGATACGCAGCTCGTCGGCGGAACGGGTCAAGTTCTCCCGGCGCTGGATCGCGGCCTTGGCGTAGGTGGGGTAGGCGAAATGGGAGGGATCGTTGATCCCGGCCCGCTCCTGTTCGGTCTGGATTTCGCGCTCCAGATCGACCGACATGCGCTGGAAGTCGGCGATCATGCCTTCGATCTGGGTAACCCTTCGGCGCTTCTCGTCGACCTGAAATTTCTTCAGGCGGATCAGCGTTTCTCGTGACTTCATCGACTCATACTCCCCAGAAGTCCCAATCTGAACGCGGGACGGAGCCGGCTCCCCCGGGGGGCCCCACCGGCTTCATTAATCATGTGACGGGGATGATGGCCTGACAAAGTTAGCGTTCCGTTTCCAAATTGGCGAGGATTTGCGCCAACTGGCGGTAGCCGTCATCCAGGCTCGATTTTTCGTCCTTGGCCTGGCGCAGGAAGGCTTCCAGCGGCTCATGCAGCCGGATCGCCTCGTCGACTTCGGGACTCGAACCCGCCCGGTAGGCGCCGAGCCGGATCAGTTCCTCCATATCGGCGTAGGTCGCCATCACCTGGCGGCCCCGCATGATCACGGGCAGATAATCGGGATTGGCCGATCTCGGCATGGTGCGGGAGACCGATTTGAGGATGTTGATCGCGGGAAACCGTCCGCGCTCCGCAATCGAGCGTTGCATCACGACGTGGCCGTCGAGAATGCCGCGGACCGCGTCGGCGATCGGCTCGTTATGGTCGTCGCCATCGACCAGCACCGTGAAAATGCCGGTGATGGTGCCAACGCCGGTGCCCGGCCCTGCCCGCTCCAGGAGTTTCGGCAATTCGGTGAACACGGTCGGCGTATAGCCCTTGGCCGTCGGCGGCTCGCCGGCCGACAACCCGATCTCGCGCTGCGCCATCGCAAAGCGCGTGACCGAATCCATCAGGCACAGCACGTCCTTGTCCTCGTCGCGGAAATACTCCGCAATCGCCAACGTCAGATAGGCCGCCTGCCGCCGCATCAAAGCGGGCTCGTCCGAAGTCGCCACCACCACGACCGAGCGGGCAAGACCCTCGTCGCCGAGATCCTCCTGCAGAAATTCCTGCACCTCGCGGCCACGTTCGCCGATCAGGCCGATGACGGTAATGTCGGCATCGACGTTGCGCGCCAGCATCGACAGCAGCACCGATTTGCCGACGCCGGAACCGGCGAAGATGCCGAGCCGCTGGCCGCGGCAGCAGGTCAGGAACGTGTTGAGCGCTCGCACCCCGAGATCGAGCGGCGCCCCGACGCGCTTGCGCGAATGCGCCGGCGGCGGCGAATTGCGGTAGGGCATCGGCGACGGTCCCTGCGCCAGCGGCCCCTTGCCGTCGATCGGTTCCCCCATGGCGTTGATGACACGACCGAGCCAGGCCGGTGACGGCCGCACCTGGCTGGCCGCCGTGGCAATGACCGCGCGGCAACCGCGCCGCACACCGTCGAGCCCGCCGAACGGCATCACGACAGCATTGCTGCCGGAAAATCCGATCACCTCGGCCGGAATGAAGCGGTTGCCCCCGGTATCGATCACGATCCGCGCGCCGACCGACATCGCATGAATGGGCCCCGCGATCTCGACCATCAGCCCGCGCACGCCCACAACACGGCCATATATATTGACGCCGTCGATATCGCCGATCTGCTCTGCGAGCGCCTTCATTGCGAAAACCTTAAGTTTCCACGCATTTGAGCGCGGCGCTTAACCTCGTGTTTACCCGCATCATTAATCATTGCGTCACTGTCTTTGGTGACTGAGAGCGCTCGCCCAGAAGGGCGAAACGCGGGAGTCGGTTAGGTCCGTCTCTTAATCTGGAGCTTGAGTGGACACGGTAGAGAAAAGCTGCTTTCGAGCAACATCTTAGGGCGATTCGCTAAAAATTGCACTTAAAGAGCTTGCGAACCGGAATCAGGATTTGTTAACCATGTGTCTGTCAGGATCCGAATCAGTTGTTAAAGGCGTTTTGAGTGCCGCAAGTGCGGCCGACCTGACGCCCGGAGCGGCGGACTAAAGGGGACTGGCATGCGCGTTTTGCTGATTGAAGATGACAGCGCAGTCGCGCAGTCGATCGAGCTGATGCTCAAATCCGAGAGTTTCAACGTCTATACGACGGATCTCGGAGAAGAAGGCGTCGACCTCGGTAAGCTCTATGATTACGATATTATCCTTCTCGACCTTAACCTGCCCGACATGTCCGGCTACGACGTGCTCAAGCAGCTCCGGGTTTCCAAGATCAAGACCCCCATCCTGATCCTCTCCGGTCTCGCCGGCATCGAGGATAAGGTCAAGGGCCTCGGCGTCGGCGCCGATGACTACATGACCAAGCCTTTCCACAAGGACGAACTGGTTGCCCGTATCCATGCGATCGTGCGCCGTTCCAAGGGTCATGCCCAGTCGGTCATCCAGACCGGCGACCTCGTCGTCAACCTCGACACCAAGACGGTCGAAGTCGGCGGCCAGCGCGTGCACCTGACGGGCAAGGAATACCAGATGCTGGAGCTGCTCTCGCTCCGCAAGGGAACCACCCTCACCAAGGAAATGTTCCTCAACCATCTCTATGGCGGCATGGACGAGCCCGAGCTGAAGATCATCGACGTCTTCATCTGCAAGCTGCGCAAGAAGCTGGCCAACGCCTCCGAAGGCCGCAACTTCATCGAAACCGTGTGGGGCCGCGGCTACGTGCTGCGCGAGCCGCACGAGCACGAAGAGCGCATTCCCGCCTGACACCAGGGTTTTACGGCGAGCCGAAAGGCTCACTCCTCCCGACTGGAACCCCGCCGCAAATGGCGGGGTTTTTGTTTGGGGGGGCTTTGTGGCCTGCCGGGATGGTCGCTTAAGCGCCCAGCGCGGTCGATATCTCGCCGAGGGTCGCCTTCTCGGCGTCGCTCACCTTGACCCCAGCACTGAACAGGCCCCCGCCTTCCGACGCCGCCTCGGCGGTGCTTTGACTGATCTGCCGGAGCCAGTTCTTGAACTCCGCCGCATCACCGGGCGCCTTCGCGGCAAGCAAGGCAGAAACATGCCGCAGCTCATCGATGCATTTGTCTTTCATTTCGGCCGGCTTGCTATTCGCAAATTTTGTTTTCAGGCCGTCTCGCGCGGCGCTTCGCCCCTCGCCGCTGGAAAAGTCCGTGACGACCGACTTGACCAGCGCGTTGGTACCGGAGCCGGTCGCCGCCTGGGCGAGCGCCGTACCTCCGGCAAATGACTCCTTCAACAGTCCCCAGAGCCCACTGGGTTCGGCCGCGGTGATGGCCATCCCGGCGATCATCGGGCTCTCCAGCAACAGCGTCCACTCATCCTTTGTGAAGCTTGTCTTGTCAGCCATTGATCATACTCCTGGTGAATACAAACGGCGGATTGAGCGATCCTCAGCAGCGCGAGTGTGCAAAGCCCCCGACAATACGTTGAGCAGCCGTCCGGCGCAGGCCGGACGGCACGACGTTCTGAAATTCAGGAGCGCGCGAGCGCGTCGAGCTTGCCTCGAAGCTCATCAATCGCCGGCTTCGCAATATCGCCGGCGCCGGGCGTCGCCAGCACCTTGTCACACATCTGGTTGATCGTGGGGGTCGCGACCACAATAAGCTTTACGAGGGTGCTCTTCCCTTCAGGAGAGAGCTGCGTTGCGCGGGAACTGACCTCATTCAATTGAGCTACTGCCTCCTTCAGCTTGGGCACGGCGGCTTGGGCCGAAGCGGCATCGGTGATGCCGGGAAGCAAGGTCCTGATGGAACCAACCGACACGTTGATCTGGTTCGCCAGATTCATCCCTCCGACCGTCAAATCCGCCGGAGCCTTGCCGACGGTTCCGGTCTCGGTCCGCGTCATGGCGGGAGGCGACACCTGAGCGACTGTGTCCTCCCCTGACCGACCAAAGGCGAACCAAGCGAGACCACCCAATACCGCCGCGGCGACCAACCAGTACGGCCATTGTGGCACCGCTGTTCGGCTGGCCACCGCCGAGGCTGACTGACCGGCCCCGGAAATGATCCGCTCCGAAGCGTCCGCAACCCGGCCGCCAGCCGCGCTGGCTGCCGCCGCACCGCTGCGCAAGCTTCCAGTCGCTCCGTCAATGAGACCAGCGGCACTCAACTGACCGGCGAGACCGGACGGTATTGCCGCGGCGATCTGATCCTTCTGTGAAGTGAGAAGAGACACCAGCCCGCTTGCGTCGAGACCCGTGCTGCGTTGCTGCTGACCTAACGCACCAAGGACCAAGGGGCCAAGCATGCTGAGCATCGACTTGCTGGTGCCCTCGCCGATCCCCGCGAACTTGCCTATCGTCTGTGCCAATGAGTCCAGCGTGCCGCCACCGAACAGGCCCGAAAGCATGTTCGATCCCGTTTCCGCCAGCGAGTTCTGGCCGGAAGCGCCGGTGAGATTCTTGAGGCTCTCAAGCGACCCGGATTGTTGAGACAGCGTGTTGGTGAGCTGGCGTGCCCCATTGGGAGTGGAGGCAACGTCAGCGAAGCTTGCAAGAAGCGCGGGAATCCCACCCGCGATGGCTTTTTGCGCAACATTACGATCAATACCCAGAACAGATGCGATCTTCGCGATCATGTCCGGCGTGAGGAATTGCATCACCACAGAGACCAAATTTGTCGCCATTGCGATCCTCCCGAGCAAGGGGTGCAGTTACCTGCTCAAGTTAGTCCGTCCAGTCTGGATTGCGTCTCCCAAGTTTAATCACCTTATATTACAACCGCACCGGACTAATCCGAGTTCCACAAAAGCTGCTACGATCTGGCTCCCAGCGAAGAAGTATCGCTCCTCAACGCAAGGGGTTACGCGAATGGGAATTCTGTGGACGATCATCATCGGCTTTATCGCCGGAGTCATCGCCAAATTCATTATGCCGGGCGACAAGGAGCCATCAGGCTTCATCATGACGACGATCCTTGGGATCGTCGGCGCTTTCGTTGCATCGTATCTCGGACGAGCCCTCGGCTGGTACAGCCCGGGTGAAGGTGCAGGGCTTATCGGCGCGGTCGTCGGGGCGATCATCGTCTTGTTCGTGTATGGCCTCGTCACGAGCCGGCAAACGACTTGAAAGGCGCGTTCATGTCGGGCGATGTCGGATCGCGGAAGCCTCGCCGCCGGTAGCGCCGGTCAGCATCGGCTGATCCTTCACGCTGCCCTGAACTGGGGCCGATGGAGCCTGCGCACATGTCGAACCTGGATCTTGCACTGTCGGTTGCACTTGGCATCGGACTCGCCGCCGCAACCGGCTTCCGGTTGTTCCTGCCGCTGCTGATTCTGAGCGGCGCGGCTTACACCGGACATGCAAGCCTGAACGAGGGCTTCGCATGGCTCGGCACACCAGCCGCCCTCATCATGCTCGGCACGGCAGCCATCGTGGAGATCGCCGCGTTCTACATTCCTGGCGTGGACAATTTGCTCGATACGGTGGCGACGCCCGGCGCCGTCGTCGCAGGGACGATCGTGTCCGCCGCTGTTATGACCGACCTGCCGCCGATGGTGAAATGGACGGCGGCCATTATCGCGGGAGGCGGCGTTGCCGGCATCACGCAAGGTTTGACCGCGATGCTCAGGGCCAAATCCACCGTCTTCACCGGTGGCCTTGGCAATTCGGCGGTTGCCACGGCCGAACTCGGGAGCGCCTCGCTGATCTCGATCCTGGCGCTGACGGCGCCGATCGCCGCGCTCGCACTGGTCATCCTCTTCTTCTGGCTGGCATTCCGCCTGCTCCGGGGCCTGGCTCGGGGATCGCGTCGGCCAAACGAACAATAGCCGCTTACGCGACGAAATCGTTTCCTCTGGATTGAAACCCGCTTCGCGGTGTCTCGTACTTGCAGGAATTCCACAACGAGGGGGAAGTCATGAAAAACGTCAGGCTGGTTGCCGCTGTTGCGCTCGGATCGGTATCGGGCGCGCTCATCGGTTATTCGGCGCTCGCCGGCGGCGACAAGGTCGCCTTCCCGGAGAATTTCGACAAGGGCACGCTCTACGCCACAGTCGATCGTTACGACAACAAGCAGTATCGCGAGCTCTATGCGACGCCGGCGGCGGTCGATGCGGCACGCAAGGGGCAGCCGATCCCGAGCGGCACGGTGCTGACGCTGGTGCAGTACAAGGCCCAGCTCGATGCGGCCGGCGAGCCACTCAAGGATGCCAACGGCCGTTTCCAGAAGGGCGACCTCGTCGCCTACACGGTGATGGAAAAGCGCGACGGCTGGGGCACCGAGTACAAGGACGACATTCGGAACGGCGAATGGGAATACCAGGCGTTCGGCCCGGACAAGAAAGTCAACGACAAGGCCAATTTGACGACCTGCTTCACCTGCCACAAGCCGCATGCCGGGCAGGATTTTGTCATCTCGCTAGCGGGCCTGAAGGGCACGGCCGAAGGCGCCATGGCAAAGCCCGCGCCGGGCCCCGGCGTGGTCTCGATCTCCGACTTCAAGTTCGGGCCGGAGACCGTCGTCGTCAGCAAGGGCCAGACCATCACCTGGCACAACGCTGATTCCTCGCCGCACCAGGTGACGATCACCGGCCCCAAGGCGCAGCGCTCGTCGATCGCGCTGAAAGGCCAGACCACCCAGCTGAGCCTCACTGATGCAGGAATCTACGATTACATCTGCGGCCTGCACCCGGCCATGAAGGGCAAGATCGAGGTCAGGGAATAGCCGGCTGCGTCAACGCCGCCACGAACGATTTGCGAACCTCGCCCGAGATGGCGGGGTTTTTGTTTGGGCACAGTTTTTATTGGGATTGAACCCCCTGCTCCTATGCACCGACTGAGAGATTGTGCGAACCTGTCAGGACGCACGAGTGGGGGCGAGTTCATGATCCTTCAATCGCTCGCCGGGCTGCCGGCGTTCCTGGTGTATTTCTGCACGGCGATTGTTGCCGTGGTCGCCTACCTCTTCGTCTATACCCGCGTCACGCCGCACAATGAGTTCGAGCTGATCCGCGCCAATGAGCCGGCGGCCGCAATTGCGCTGGGCCTGAGCCTGCTCGGCTTCGTGCTGCCGCTGGTCAGCGCCATCGCCCATTCCGCCAATGTCTGGGATTGCCTGATCTGGGCTTTGATCGCGCTGATCGTGCAAATCATCGTCTATTTCCTCGTCAGGGTTCCGGTACCGA
This sequence comes from Bradyrhizobium sp. URHC0002, assembly GCF_054059515.1. Lineage (NCBI taxonomy): Bacteria > Pseudomonadati > Pseudomonadota > Alphaproteobacteria > Hyphomicrobiales > Nitrobacteraceae > Bradyrhizobium > Bradyrhizobium sp. URHC0002. The sequence goes on from NZ_JBSSCF010000001.1 coordinate 64,212, forward strand.
AATTGTCGGAGCGGATCGCTTCCGGCGAACTCGCCGCCGCGATCTGGCTCGGGCTGGCCTCGCTGGCCGCCGGCGCACTCAACGCCGCCTGCATGATCTACTGACCATGGCAAACAAATCGGACAAGGATTTCGGCAAGCGCAAACCGGTCTCGGTGCCGGCATCGCCGCGCCCCGGTCCGCCGGCGAAACGTTCGGGCCACGTTGCGCTGCTGCTGATGGGTACGTTTGCGGTCGGCACTGCCGCCTATGCGCTGATGCCGAACCGGAATTGCGAACCATCGCCGAATGCGGCCTCGCCGTCGCTCCAGCAAGGTAGTACCGAGTGCTCATCGCGCGGCTCTTCGTCCAGCAGCCATGGCAGTTCAGGTGGCGGCTCCGGCGGCAGTTCGTCGCGCAGCAGCTACTACTCGAGCGATTCGTCCTCAAGCCATTCATCCTCGGGCACTTCCGATTCCGGCTCGCACAGCGTGCAGCGCGGCGGCTTCGGCTCGTTCGGGCATGCGGTCGGTTTTTCAGGCGGCTGAATTCATGCAGCGCATCCCCTGCCCCGAACGCGACGACTGGCGTGCCACCGCCGAAGGCGTAGGCTTCACTTTTCACGCCATCGACGGCGAACGCTATTGGGACGAGCGGGCCTATTACGCGTTCACGCTCAACGAGATCGAACGGCGGATCGAGGCGCCCACCGGCGAGATCGAGGCGATGTGCCTCGAACTGGTCGGCCGTACGATCAAGGATGAGAAATATCTGCGCCGGCTGAAGATACCGGAAGCGTTCTGGCCGCTGATTTCGGAGAGCTGGCGCCGCCGCGACGCCAGCCTCTATGGCCGGCTGGATCTGAGCTACGACGGCTGGAGCCCGGCGAAACTGCTGGAGTACAACGCGGATACGCCGACTTCGATTTTCGAAGCCGCGGTTTTCCAGTGGACCTGGCTCGAACAGGCGATGGAACGCAACATCATCCCGAAGCGCGCCGACCAGTTCAATTCAATCCATGAGCGTCTGATCGACGCCTGGAAGAAACACGGCGGTGCGAAGCATCTGCATCTCGCCGGCATGAATGACAATACCGAGGATGCCGGCACGCTGGCCTACCTGCAGGATACCGCGAGCCAAGCTGGATTGCAGACCACGCTGATGGACATCAAGGACGTCGGTCTCGGCGGCGATGGCCGCTTCGTCGATCTCGACGACCGCGCCATCGAACTCGCCTTCAAGCTCTATCCCTGGGAATGGATGTTTCACGACACGTTCGGCGCGAAGCTGGCAAGCGCGCCGACGCGCTGGATCGAGCCGCCCTGGAAAGCGATCCTTTCCAACAAGGGCATTCTGCCGCTGCTCTGGGAGATGTTTCCGAAGCACCCCAATTTGCTGCCGGCCTATTTCGAGGACGATCCGAAGGCGTCCATGCTCGGCTCCTCGTTCGTGCGCAAGCCGCTTTATTCGCGCGAAGGCGCCAACATAGCCCTCGTCAGCGCCGGCACCACGCTGATGGAACAGCAAGGCCCATACGGGGCGGAAGGGTTCATCCGGCAGGCTTTCGCGCCGCTGCCGAGCTTTTCCGACCAATACGCCGTGGTCGGAAGCTGGCTGGTCGATCACACGCCTTGCGGCCTGTCGATCCGCGAGGACGAGAACCCGATCACCGGCAACACGTCGCGCTTTCTGCCGCACGCGATATTGTAGCGCGGCTCGCCGGCAGACGCGGCGAAGACCAGGCTCAGCCCGCCGCGGCGACGGCCCGCAGGGTTTGCGGCACCAGGGTCGATGCCCCCACCCGGATCACCGGCGCGATGTTCGGACGATAAAGTCCGCGGCGCTCCGGATAGGGCTTGAAGGTGTTGGTAATGCCGACCACGGATTCGGCCGCACCCAGCGCCAGCACGCCATCGGGCTCCAGCATCCGGGAGAGCCGCTCGAAGATATTGGTCTTGGTATTCTGATCGAAATAGATCAGCACGTTGCGGCAGAAGACGATGTCGAACACGCCGAGATGGGAGAAGTCCTGCAACAGGTTGAGCTGACGATGCTGCACCATGCTGCGGATTTCGGCGTTGATCTGCCAGAGTTCGCCGTTCTGGGTGAAGTACTTCACCAGCAACCCGATCGGCAGTCCGCGCTGCACCTCGAACTGGCTGAAGATTCCGGCCTTCGATTTTTCCAGCACCGCCTGCGACAGGTCGGTCGCGACGATCTCGGTGCGCCAACCCGACAGCAAGGGTCCGGCTTCCTTCAGGCACATCGCGATCGAGTACGGCTCCTGCCCGGTGGAGGAGGCCGCGCACCAGATACGTAGGGAACGACGGGCCGCGCGCGCCTGCGCCAGCGCCGGGAGGATCGTCTCCCGCAAATGGTCGAACGGAATCTTGTCGCGAAAGAAGAACGTTTCGTTGGTGGTCATCGCCTCGACCACCTCCGCCGTCACCGCGTTGGCTCCGCCCTTCATCTTCTCGACGAGTTCGGAAATGCCCGGCAGGCTGGACTTGCGCGCCAGCGGCAACAGCCGGCTTTCGACCAGATATTGCTTGTCGGCGGAAAGATCGAGCCCGGAGCGCTCTTTCAGAAGCTTACGCAGATACTCATAGTCTGAAGGCGTCACGAACGATCTCCCGAAAACAACCGAACCAGTTTGGGCGCGATCTGATTGAGCGGCAGAACCGCCGCGCAAATACCTGCATTGGCGGCCGCGCCCGGCATGCCCCACACGACGCTGGTCGCTTCGTCCTGGGCAATCACGCTACCGCCGGCGGCGACGATGTCCTTGCCGCCGCGCATGCCGTCGGAGCCCATGCCGGTCAGAATCACCGACATGATGCCGCCCTGCCAGACGTCGATGGCCGAGTTGAACAGCGGGTCGACCGCGGGTTTGCAGAAATTCACCGGCGGCCCGTCGTCGAGCGCGATCGCAGTCTCGGCGCCATGGCGCACCACGCGCATGTGGCGGCCGCCCGGCGCGAGATAGATCCGGCCGGGCTTGACGATCTCGCCATCGACGGCTTCATGCGCCGGTCGGCGGCTTGCGCGCCCGAGATGTTCGGCAAGAATCGTGGTGAAAGTCGGCGGCATGTGCTGGGTGATCAGCACCGGAAAGCGATCGATCACCGGGCCGATCTCGGCGACCAGCGTCATCAGGGCCTGCGGGCCACCGGTCGACGAACCGATCAGGAGCACCCGCGGCGCCAGCATGCTGAAGGGCTGGCGCGCCAGTTGCAGTTGCGCAACCGGTGCAGCGGCCGGCTGGACCGATACTTCACGTACCCGCTCGGGGGCCGGCGCCACGGACGGGCTCGCGGAAGGCTGCGCACGCCGGCGGGCCCTGGCGCCCAAATGACGAATCTTCTGAATCAGATCGTGGTGAAAGGTCTCGGCCGCGGTGGCTTCGCGCGTGCTCTCCGGCTTTGGAATGTAGTCGGCCGCGCCGAGCGAAAGCGCCTTGAAGCTGATCTCCGCATTGCGGCGGGTCAGCGTCGACGCCATGATGATGACGAGGTCGCGCTTTTTCGCCAGGAGTTGCGGCAGCGCCGAAATGCCGTCGAGCTCCGGCATTTCGATATCGAGCACGGCAACATCGGGCTTGATGCGTTCGATCTGATTGACGGCGTCGAGACCGGTACGCAAGGAGGCCGAGACCTCCATGTCCGGCTCGGCGCCGATCCAGCGCGAGATCATCCCGCGGATCACGACGGAGTCGTCGACCACCATGACGCGCAGCTTTTCTTGCCGTGTCGAGATTGGCGGTGGAGACCTCGTCAACGCAACACTCATTACTTCACCCGACCCCAACTCAAGCGGCACACTTACAAAAACAACGCCGAAGGCCGTTGAGCCACCGGATCAAACAGGCGAGATCAGAGCAGGCCGACTTCCTGGAACTTCGCTGTGACGATGTCCTTGTCGAACGGCTTCATGATGTACTCGTTGGCGCCGGCATGCAGCGCGCGCGCAATGTGTGCGACGTCGTTTTCGGTGGTGCAGAACACCACCTTGGGCGCATCGCCACCGGGCATCCGGCGCAGATTGCCGAGGAATTCATAGCCGTCCATGACGGGCATGTTCCAGTCGAGCAGAACCGCTTCGGGCATGGCGCGCTTGCAGACTTCAAGCGCCTTTTGGCCGTCCTCGGCTTCGACGATTTGAAAGTCGAGACCTTCGAGGATTCGGCGTGCGACTTTTCGGATGACGCTCGAGTCGTCGACGACCAGACATGTTTTCATTTTAGGCCTCCAATTACACCAGATCCCAACAGGGATGTTTCCGTTCCAGGTTCGGTCTTCATGCCGCCATCAGGTCAGGCACGATTTCGAGAACGCGATCGACGTCGAGGACGACCATGAGCTGGCCGTCGAGACGGTGAACACCGCCGGCGAGCTTGGCCATGCGGGGATCGAGATTGACGGGGTTTTCCTCGCGGCCGTTATCGTGGAGTTTCAAGACCTCGCCGATCTGGTCGATCAGGAGGCCGTAGGACTCGCCGCGCGAATCGACGCCGACCGCCATCGGCGGCTTGCCGTCGTCGTTCTTGGGTAAGCCGAGCCGGGCGCGCATGTCGACCACGGTGACGATGCGGCCGCGCAGGTTGAGCACGCCGGCGATCTCGCTAGAGGCCAGCGGCACCCGCGTCAGCCGTTCCGGCATGAACACGTCCTGCACCCGCGAGATCGGCAGGCCGAACAATTGCCCGCCGATCACCGCGGTGACGTATTCGGCGACAGTGCCTTCGGTGGTCTCGGTCTTGGTTGTCATGTGCGCTTACCTTGTTTGAGCATGATCTTTTCGGAAAACCGGTTCCCACTTTTCCGGATCATGCTCGATTCCTTACGCCGCTTTCCTGGTCTCGGCGGTCTGTTCCTTCAGCGCCGCGATCAGGCCGGGACGGTCGAACTTGGCGACGAAATCATGGAAGCCGGCCTGCCGCCCGCGCTCGATCGCCGCCGGCGACGTCAGCGAGGACAGCGCGATGATCGGCATCGTGCTCAAATTGTTGTCGGCACGGATGGTTTCGGCGAACTCGAAGCCGTTCATTTCCGGCATCTCGATGTCGGTCAGCACCACGTCGTAGTTGTGGCCCGAGCGCAGCGCCGACAGCCCCTCCTGCGCGTTGACGGCGACCCGCACCTTGTAGCCGGCGGCTTTCAGCACCGGCGCCAGCATGTTGCGGAAGAAGGCACTGTCATCGACCAGCAGCACCGATCGCGCCGTCGATGACTCCCGCATTTCCTTGCGCGAGAACCAGTCGGCAAACGCCATCGGCAGGAAGTGGCCGACGTCGATCACTTCGGTGGCCTGGCCCTTGATCACGGCCGAACCCAGAATGCCGTCCTGCTGGCCGGCGACTTCGATGTGCAGCCGCTCCTCGACGATATCGATGATCTCGTCGACCACGAGCCCCATCGAGCGGCCGTCGTCGGCGAACACCAGGATCGGCTGCGAGCCCTGGGTCTGGACGCTGACCCCGGCCATCTGCACCAGCGGCATCAGTTGCTCGCGGTACTGCACCATGTAGCGGCCGTTCGAGAGCTCGATCTTGTCGGTGGCGATCTCCTCCAGCCGGGTGACGAGGCCGAGCGGAACCGCCTTGGGCTGGCTCGATCCGGCGCGGAACACCAATAGCGACGTCAGCTGTTCGCCGCCGATCGCATGCGCCGCAGACGCTTCATCTGCCATCTCATGGGCCGAGGCGCCGGAGGCGCCGAGCGCCTTGGCAATGCCGTTGGGATCGATGATCATGATCACGGCGCCATCGCCCAGAATGGTGTTGCCGGAGAACATGTCGATGTGCCGCAGTTTTGTCGACATCGGCTTGACCACGATTTCTTCGGTGTGGAACACGCCGTCGACCACGATGCCAAAGGTCTGGCTGCCGACCTGGGTCACCACGATGAAGCCGTTCTCGGGGTCGCTTGACGAGCCGTCGTCGATCTTGAGCAGCTTCTTCAGGTGCATCAGCGGCAACAGCTTGTTGCGCAACCTGAGCACCGCGGTGTCCTTGATGCGCTCGATGCGGTGTTCGGAGTTGGCGCGGGCGCGCACCAGTTCGACCACGGAGAGCTGCGGGATCGCAAACCGGTCACCGGCGGCTTCCACGATCAGGGCCGAGACGATGGCGAGCGTCAGCGGGATCTTGATGGTGACGGAAGAGCCCTCGCCGGCCACCGACTTGATGTCGATGGTGCCGCCGATCTGGTCGATATTGGTACGCACCACGTCCATGCCGACGCCGCGGCCGGAGACCGAGGTGACGGTGGCGGCGGTGGAGAAGCCCGGCGCAAAGATGAACTTGTGGATCTGGGCTTCCGTCATCTTCTCCAGCTCGGCCTCGGTGACGAGACCGTTCTGGAGCGCCTTGGCCTTGATCCGCTCGGTGTTGAGGCCGCGGCCGTTGTCCGCGATGCAGATGATGATGTGGCCGCCCTCGTGATAGGCGGACAGCCGGATGGTGCCCTGCTCGCCCTTGCCGCTGGCCAGCCGCTCGGCCGGCGTTTCCAGGCCGTGGTCGGCGGAGTTGCGCACCATGTGCGTCAACGGATCCTTGATCAGGTCGAGCACCTGGCGGTCGAGTTCGGTGTCGGCGCCGTGCATCTCGAGTTCGATCTGCTTGCCGAGTTCGCCCGAGAGGTCGCGGACGATCCTTGGCAGCTTCTGCCAGGCATTGCCGATCGGCTGCATCCGCGTCTTCATGACGCCTTCCTGCAGCTCGGCGGTGACGTTGGACAGCCGCTGCAGCGGCACCTTGAACTCGGTGTCCTCGTTGCGGCGGGAGATTTCCAGAAGCTGGTTGCGGGTCAGGACCAGCTCGGAGACCATGGTCATCAGATGTTCGAGCGTGTCGACGTTGACGCGGATCGACTGGTTGGCGATCTTGTCGGCTTCCTGGACATCGGTGTCGACGGCCGCGGCGCGCTTGGCCGGTTTTGCCTTGACGGTTTCCTTAGCAGTTTCCTTGGCAGTTTCCTTGACGGCTTCCTTGGCTTCCGGCGCGGGCGCAGATGCGGCCTGCTTGGCGACAGGGGCCGGCGCGGGTTTGGGCGCGGGTGCGGCTTCGGTCTCGGTCTCGCGAAAGGCGCGCTCGAGGTCGTCGAGCGAGACTTCGCCGGGACGCAGCGGGCGTTCCAGCACCTGGTCCACCAGCGTGCCCGCCGTTATTGCGGGCTGCACCGGTGGGGCGGCGACGACGGGCACGGGGGCGGGTTGAGCGGGCGCTTCTGCCGCCGCATGCTTGGCGCCTTCGGCCATCGCATGCAGCTGCTCGATCAAATCTTCGTCGGTGCCCTCGGGCTCGGTCTCGGTGGCCTCGAGGCCGGCCAAAATCTCTTTAATGCGGTCGATCGAGGACAGGATCAACGTCACGGCCTCGGCCTTGACCGGCATGCCGTCGCGGAATTTGCCCATCAAAGTCTCGCCGGCATGGGCCAGCGCTTCCAGCCGCGGCAAGCCCAGGAAGCCGCAGGTGCCCTTGATGGTGTGCACCAGGCGGAAGATGTTATCCAGGATCTTCGCGTCGCTCGGGTCCTGCTCGAACCGAACCAATTGATTGTCGACCGTATCCAGGCTCTCGCTGGTTTCGGTCAAAAACTCCCGCAACAAATCATCCATGAAACTGGCCTTCGTACGCACCGGCACGCGACATCGACGTGCCTTACGGAACTTGGCCAGCTTCTATGCAAAGCGTTTAATATTGGTTGCTCAAATGGAAAAGAACGGGATCAACAAAGAGATAAGACGGCAGAAATGAATTCTGCCGCCTGTTTTCAACGCTTGGTTAACCATGATCGCGCATTGGCGCACTTTAGGCCGCGGTAACGATCACCTTTTCGCCGTCGAGCGCGAGCGTCACGCTGAGCCCGCAGGCCTGCGCCAGCAGCCGCGTATAGTAAGGCTGCACCGCGTGCGCATCGACGGAAGCCGTCGAGTCCGCGCTCAGGAGATCGGCGATGTTCTGCGGCAGGCGGGCGTTCAGGCCGGCCGCGGTCACGCGAAAACTCATCGTCTCGCCATCACCGATCGGATCGATCGTGAACGTACCGCCGCGCGGGATCGTCTGCTGCGCAATGATCAGCATGTTCAACAGCAGCTTGACGCGATTCTTCGGCAGCAACAGCCGCGGCAGGTTCCAGGTGATGGTGATCTTGCCGTCCTCGATGTGACCGCGCGCCATGCTCTGCGCATCGCCGAGATCGATCTGCGCCCCCGCCGATCCCGCAGCTCCAAACGCCAGGCGGCAGAACTGCAATCGTGCCGAAGCGGTCTTGGCGCTCTTGCGGATCAGATCGAGCGCGAACTCGCGGTCTTCGGGCTTCGGGTTGTCGTCAAGCACCTCAAGCCCATTGACGATCGCGCCAACCGGGCTGATGAGATCGTGACAGACTCGCGAACACAACAGCGCCGCGAGTTCGAGGGCATCGGGAGCCGGACCGGGAGACGGAGTGCCAGACATCATGGGTTCCTGGAAAGCCGCCTGGTCGCAAATTGCTGGCGGGCAGTTACGAATCACGCGTGCTTATCGGTTTGATACACTGTGCAGCCCCCTGCTGCCAGCACGGGGCGGCAATGGTAAGGCAGACGAACAGCAAATAGGCTTAAGCCATGAATGAGGCACGTCCACTCGACCGTGATGCCGCCGCGGCGCTGATCGAACCGCTGACCGACATCGTGATTCGGGCGGGTGCGGCCATCCTCGCCGTCAACCGTTCCGCCATGAAGGTCGACGGCAAGACCGACGGCTCGCCGGTAACCGAGGCCGACCTGGCGGCCGATCGAATCATCGCCGAGGGCCTGGCCCAGGTGGCGCCCGACATAGCGGCGCTGTCGGAAGAGCGCGCCAAGCAGGCCACGCTGCCCCATACGGAAAGCTTCTTCCTGATCGACCCGCTGGACGGCACCAAGGAATTCGTCGCCGGCCGCAACGAATTCACCGTCAATCTGGCGCTGGTGACCCAGGGAACACCGCTGCTCGGCATTATCGGCGCGCCCGCGCTCGGGCTGATCTGGCGCGGCATTGTCGGTCGCGGCGCGGAACGGCTGACGCTTGGCCAGGGCAAACCGGTGATCGAGCCGATTCGCAGCCACCTTTGCCCGCCGCGCGGCCAGCCGTGGACGGTCGCGGTCAGCCGCTCGCATGGCGATGCCAGGACCGAAGCCTTCATTGCGGCACGGCCCGGCGCGGTCCGCTGCGAACTCGGCTCGGCCGTAAAATTCGGCCGGGTGGCCGAAGGCGCGGTCGATATCTATCCCCGGCTGTCGCCGACTTCGGAATGGGACGTCGCGGCAGGCCATGCGGTCGTTACGGCCGCCGGCGGCCGGATTACGGATTCAAATGGTGCGGCGCTGGTTTTTGGCTCCGGGCGGAAGGACTTCATCGTTCCGGAATTCATCGCCTGGGGCGATCCGCGCGCGGCATCCTAGCGAAATCCGCAGCCCGGGCTGCGGGCAGCTCGCAATCTACCGCGCCAGCCCTTGCTCCAGCGCCGGCCAGCGCGCGGTGGCGTCTTTCAGGAAACGTGCCGGCTCGGCGGCGAACGCATCGCGGTTTTCCTCGCGGCCGAACAGATAGAGCCGCTGGCCAGCGACCACCCAAAAGCGCGGGTTGCCCGCATAGGTCACCCCTCGTCCCAGGTCGACCGGGTCATAGCCGCCGAACTGGGGCCCGTAGATCTCCGGATGCGCCACGAAAGAGGCGCGGTTGCCCTGGTTGCGGAAACGCCAGACGGCGCCGGATTCGCGGGCTTCGAAGTCGGGCAACCCCAGGGCTGCCATGGATTCCGTGAAATAGGCGACGGGATCGAAGCCCTCGATGGCGAGTCCGGAATATCGGCTCACCACCACCCGCTCGGTGGTCGCGGCCGACGCGGCAGAATCAAGGCTGAGTGCAGCAAAAAAGCTCGCCAATAAGGCAAAAAGGGCTATTCCGGGGCGCGAACCGTATCTTTCCTGCCGTTGTGCCGTCATAGTTGGTGCCGATAACATGCGAGTCGAGGGGACACTGGGCGCAACCTAGAGCCATGCTGTTGGCGTCAGGTTAAGGCGGCGGCCAGAATTTCGATGCCAGGGGTTCTTTCATGACGTTTGCTTCACGCTTTGCCGCGGTGACGTTTGCCGCGCTGATGTGCTGGACCGTACCGGCTTCCGCACAGCAGGTGCAGCCGGCGCCGTTGCCACCGCCGCAGCAGCAATACCAGCAGCCACCGCCGCAGCAGCAATACCAGCAGCCTGCGCCGGTGCCGCCACCGCAACGCCAGCAGGGGCCGGACACGTTCGAACCTGGCGAACTGGTTTCGGCCGGGCATAAATTCTTCGGCAACGTCTCGCGCGGGCTCGCATCCATCATCGAGCGCGCGGTCAGCCAGTGGGGACTTCCCAACGGCTACGTGCTCGGCGAGGAAGGCTCGGGCGCTTTTGTGGCAGGCCTGCGGTATGGCGAAGGCACGCTCTACACCAAGAATGCCGGCGACCTGCGGGTGTACTGGCAGGGACCGTCGGTCGGCTTCGACTGGGGCGGCGATGGCGCGCGCACCATGACGCTGGTCTACAACCTGCCCGCCACCAACGCGATCTATCAGCGCTTCGTCGGCATCGACGGCTCCGCCTATATCGTCGGCGGCTTCGGCATGACCGCGCTGACCGCCAACAACATCGTGCTGGTGCCGATCCGCTCCGGCATCGGCCTGCGGCTCGGCGCCAATGTCGGCTATCTCAAATTTACCCCGCGCGCGACCTGGAACCCGTTCTGAGCCGTTGTCGGATATCCACACGCATCTCGTCCCGCCGATTCAGGTTAACGCGGCAATGGGCTGGCGTAAGCCCAGCCGGGCGTGGCAATGTGATTAACGAATCCTTGTCTGTGTGGAGTAACCCATGATCGAGCCGATCATGTATCTGGCGATCGGTTTTCTGGTCTCCATGCTGTTCGGTCTGATGATCGTGCCGCTGGTGCATAACCGCGCGGTGCGGCTGACGACGCGGCGGCTCGAGGCGGCAACCCCGCTGTCGATGGCCGAGATCCAGGCCGACAAGGACCAGTTGCGCGCGGAATTCGCGATGTCGGCGCGACGGCTCGAAATGAACGTCGAGCAGCTCAAGAACAAGACCACGAGCCAGCTCGCCGAACTCGGCAAGAAGAGCGACGCGATCAACCGCATGAAGATCGAGCTCGGCGAAAAGAACGCCACGATCTTTTCGCTCGAGGCGCGCGAGAAGGCGGTGAAGGAGCAGTTGCGCGCCACCGAAGAGGAATTCGCGGCCAAGACCGAACTGTTGCGCAACGCCGAACAGGCGCTGACCGACAAACGGGGCGAGCTCGCCAGGATCAATGACGAATTGAATGATCGTTCGATGACGGCGGACAGCCGCCAGGTCGAGCTGGTCGCGGTGCGCACGCAGATCGATGAATTGAAGGGCCGCGTCGGCGACGCCGAAAAGGAATTTTCGACGACGCAGGCGCGCCTCGCCCAGGAGCGCGCCGACTCCGAGCGCGCGACGTACGAACTGAGCGAAGCGCGCAGCCGCGTCGAAAATTTGAGCCAGCGCGTCACCGACCTCGACCGGCAATTGATCGTCCAGGTCAAGGAGGCCGAGATGCTCGGCAACCGCGTCAACGATCTCGAAGTGCGGCTGGCGACACAAGGCAAGATCCTGGCCGAACGCGAATACGAAAACAACCAGCTCAGGCAGGTCAACGAAAACACCGAACGCGCCGCGCGCGAACTGCGCGAGGAGATCGCGGCGACGGGCGGCGGCAAATCGCCGGTCGTCGAGAAACTGCGAGCTGAGAAAGCCGCGGTCGAGGAGCAGCTTCGTGTCGCCCGCGACGAGCGCGCAAAACTGCAGCGTGACATCAACGCGATCCAGCAGCAGGCCGAAAGCTCCTGGCAGACCGAGCGGATGGAAAACGCGCTGCTGCGCGAGCGCATCAATGACATCGCCGCCGAGGTCGCCAAACTCGCCATGCAGCTGGAGGGCCCGAATTCGGCGATCGAAGCGATGCTGGCCGCGGAACCGGACGTGCCGAGAACCCCGGCCAAGCCCGCCAATGACATTGCCGGCACCGCCCCCATCTCCGAAGGCGGCGGGACGCTGGCCGAACGCATCCGCGCGCTGCAATCGCACGCTTCGCGGGCCCGCCAGCAAGGGGCGTAATTCGCCTTAGCCAACGCGAAATCGCGAGATTGCGGCCCGACTGATCGCTTGACACCAGGGGCCCCTACTTCGTAAATCGCGGGCTCTGACGGGCTCATTGTTCGCCCAGATTTCCCGGACGCATAGCTCAGCGGGAGAGCGTTCCCTTCACACGGGAGAGGTCCAAGGTTCGATCCCTTGTGCGTCCACCACCAGGCCTTTAAAATCAATGATTTAGAGAATTGTTTCCCCAGATGCGTGCCCCAAAAAAGCTGGGGCACAATAGGGGCACCTCGCTTTGGCAGTTTGACGAAAATCGCTCCGCCATGGCATACCCTCTCGCGTTGCCACCGCGATCCCGACGCCGATCAAGTGACCTAGCTGATCCATTACGATGACATCCGTATCGGCAGCATCGTAAAGCGATAAGGATCAACGGAGCCGAAGAGTTTGATTCTTTCGGCATCGCACCGCGGTTGCTTTCACCGCGTTGCGCACCATGATGAGATCGGCGGTCGAAGGGATCCGCGCACAACGCCATCGATTTGATAGATTCAAATCGGGGACACGCAACCATCTCAAATTGCTATTTCAGGCGGTCGCTTAGCGTTGCCTCCGAAGGCAAAGGTCACACGTTCGAATCGTGTCGGGTGCGCCAACAATCTCAACTATTTAGCAGAGCTACTTGTCCCCTATTAACTAACCGGGGTAACACCCGGGTAGCACGCGAGGCAATTCTCCGCCTGCTAGGATTTTTGGGGCGAATCACTCACCTAAGCTGGACATCGTCTGCGCATTAACGTGACCGCGCAAAGTACATGCGCGGGATGAAGCCGCTTTTGCAACGCGGGCGTCGTCCACACATGACCCTGGCTGTGTAAAAACTCAAAAATCGAAACGCGACGAAGAATGATTCTTCAGTTCGATCTCCAAGTTGAATCCGCTTGCGCGTTGAGCGACTAAAACGGTTTTGGACGAATAACTTCTTCTATCGCGATTGAGCGTCTTCGCGTTTTCACACAGCCAAGACCCGAAGCCGAACCATCGCAACAAACACGGGATGTCCGATATGCGGCGCGTCAAACTAGTAGAAACATTAAATTACGTTAAACCGCTGCGACGGCGACAGTGCTTGCGACTTCATCACGCTTCGCGGCGGCGCGGCGGCGGCATGGTTGCTAGCGGCGCGGGCCTCGCGCATGTCTATTCGATCAGGATCAGACCGGGAGGGAGTGACTCGTCGTATAGACTGGCCCGGTCGGATCGTCCGATCGGAACGAACCCTTTGATTTTTGCGGTCTGCAGCGCAGGGACGCCGGATTTCTCCAGCTTGCTGGCAATCAGGCCGCGCAAAGGCATGGGTAGATCCAGGCTCCGATCGTCGACGACGCGCGCGGCCCGGAGGAACAGAATCTGAAGGTCGAGCAGCTCCGGCGTAGTCCAATCGAAGCGTTGAAAAGCTTGATACGCGTGCTCGACGAGATCGGGCGAGACGACAGTCTCCGGCCCGGCGTAGAGCGGAGTTCGGTTGAGCAGGAGCCCGAGCGCCGCAAGATAAGGAGCGCAGTGCCGCTTGTCCCGTGCAAGCGTCACCGCCATGTCGCAGAAGCAACGCACCAGTTCCGCCTTGGTGTCGTGGTGGATCAGTTCCAGGGATCCCGCCAGGCGCACGAGTTCGTCCGGCGCCCTGCCGCTGCGGATCCTGTCGATCTCTCCGGCCATAAGCCTGGTCTGGCGTTCGCGCGTGAGCCCGCCCGCCACCCGGCGCCAGAGGATGTATTCCTGACTCTTGATGCGCCGACCCGGAAAACACGGGCCATCATCGTGTACCCGCCACAGGGCATCGATACGAAGGTCGTCCCGGACAACGCCGAAGCCCGGGCGCAGCAGGAATCCAGCCATGATGAGCCATGCCTCTTCGTGGTCCGCCGAACGTCGTCTGTCGTCCCGCCGCTCCTCGAGCGCAGGCCAAAGGGCGCGCAGCAGGGGCCCGTTCCATTCACTTCTGGGGGACGCGAGGATGTGCTCCATACCCTTGAGGATCTTGGCAGCAGTAATCTTGTTCTTTTTGCTGTTATTGGCAGGCTGGGTGAACACGATCCCGATCTGCCTGCGTGCCGTTTCCAGCGCGTCCGCTGAAGCGTTCGGTTCAATCGGAGCGTTTGCCTCCCGCGCCTGCCCCGCACCGGACGCGCCCGCGACGCCTTGGACGTGCTCGCGCATGTTGAATTCCAGCGGCCAGGACTGCTGGACGGCGGGATCGGCGCTGACGCACGAGATGTGGAGCAGCCCCAGTGCGTTCATCCGCGCCGTCAGACCGACGGGCAACATCCCGCCCGCTTCCGGGCCGGCTAGCTCAGCCGTCCTGACGATGGTCTGGAGCGGGGGCAACGGGTGAAATTCGCCTTCGGACCATGAAACGATGTCTCCGGCCCGGCTGACGCTCTTCCGGGTTGAGGAATAAGCCTGGAAGCGCACCAGCTGATCGGTGCGGAGCTTAAGCCCAAGATCAGCGATCTCAAAAAGCTGTGACGGCCCTGCACCCTGAGGAAGAACGCATACTAGGGGTGGACGCACTGTGTGGCGATCCGTTGCCTGTATCCCCTCCACTTCGAGAAAGATCGCAGCGGCAGCCCCAGCGGCGATGCGACCCGAACGGTGGTGGAGGAGAGCACCAAATCGCGCGGCTCCGCGCGCCACCGCCAGATCCGGCTCCTCGTTCTCCAGAACCTGCGGTACGAAGCCGTCCTGCCAGCCTCCGATCTGCTCGCGGAGTCTTTGCCGCAGGAGCGGCGGTCGGACGGATCCGCCGTTGAACAGGACGGCATCAATGCGCGGGCGATCGTTGAGGAATTCGGCAAGATGTCGGGTTATCGCGCTGTCGGAAGGATAAGGAAGACCCCATTCCCTCAATGCCGCGTGCGTCCGGTAAGGCCGCGCCGCCGCGTCGCAGAAGGGAAAAAATCCGTCCAGCAAGAGGCTCTCGATTTCCGCCCGCATCACCGTCGCCGTCTGCGAGCCGCCGACCATCCCCGACCCGCGACCGGCCAGTGCGACAACGAACCGCTCATCCGGTGGCCCTGTAGCGGCCAGCGCGTGCTCTTTCAGATGACGGCAGGCGGCGACGAGCTGATCCCATTGCGGGCCGGAAAGCCGGCCGCCCGCCCCGGCAAGCTGCGGCTCTAGGAATTGGGCGACGGCAAGGTCGATATTGTCGCCGCCGAGCAGCGTATGCTCGCTCACCGCGACACGCTTGATGTCAGGGTCCGGCGTTTGCGCGTTCAGGCGAACTTCAAAAATGCTGAAATCCGAGGTGCCGCCGCCGATATCGATGACCAGCACGTGTCGCAGCCCGGCATCGCCGTTGTCGGGCCGCTGCCATAATTCGCGCGCTGGGTCGTGGCTTTCCAGCCAGCAATAAAACGCAGCCTGCGGCTCTTCGAGCAATCGCACATCGCCGGGGAAGCCCGCTTCCTCGGCGGCGGTAATCGTCAGCCGCTGCGCCGCCGCATCGAAGGAAGCCGGGACGGTAACCGTGATGTCCTGATCATCGAACGCAAACCCGGCCTGGGCAAACCGGCTGTTCCAGGTCCCCCGCAGATAGTTCAGAATCAGTGCCGACGCGCGTACCGGTGAGATTTTCTGCTCACGTGCCAGAACCTTTGATCCCCATGGCAGAAAGGGTGCCGACCGGTCGGCGGCGTGATGACATAGCCACGACTTCGCGGAGTGGACGACCCGTCCGGGCGCTTCGCTTGCCTTCATGCGCGCAAAAACGCCGACGATCCATTGCCCGGCCCCGACCTCCTCACCGCGCAAGTATGCTGCGACCGCTTCCTCTGGCAGGTACAGGAAACAAGGTAGCGTTTGCTTCTCGGTCAGACGCGCCAGGCCCTCCCATTGCGGGACGAGAAGGACCTCTGGCGTTCCCTCGCCAACCAGTGGCGCAAATGCGAGTGCGGAATTGGTCGTGCCGAGATCAATACCAATGGCGAAGCGGGCGCGGTCTTTCGTCAAGAATTACCTCCAGAGGGCGGCCCGGCCCCTATTCCGTGCGGACCTGGAACTCAACTTTCCATCGGCGATCGGAGTTCGTGTGCCTCATCCAAAGCTCAAGGATGCCAAGTTCGGTGACGACGGGGCTGACGAGGACCGGCACCGCCTGCCCCACCGGGACGTCCTGTGCCGGGATCGCGACTTCAAGCAGGCCAGCGTCGTCAAGCTCACGCTCTGCGTCGGGAAGTATCTGTCCCGGCGTATCGCCGCTTCGTACCGAGGAAGAGAAAAACCGAAACTCGGCCGTGCGGCCGGTGACTAGGCCGAACTCGCGTCCTTCGATCAGCAGTTCCGTGCCTTCCTGCATCCCCTGCGGAACAACGCACAATGCCTTCAGCGGCGGCTTGTAGCCTGGAATGGAGGGCATCGACGTTTCCAGGCCGATGTAATAGGAGCGCGCCGCGCCGGCCTTGATGCGCATGCCTTTGCCAGTGGCGCGGAGACGTCCGTAGATCGCGCCGCCGCGTGCGACGGCGAGGTCTGGCTCAAAGCCCTGCAATTCGCGGACTGGCTGGCCCCCATTCCAGGACGCCAGCAGATCAAGCACCCGGGCCCGGATTGGCGCGGCCTTGAAAACGCCCCCATTGAACAAGACCGCGGTCGGCATCAGAATCTGCGTGCCTGCCGATGCTCCCACCAGAGCGGCAAGCTTTTCGCTTGACTTCACGTTCTGCAGGCTCTGAGCGAGAAACCGCGCGATATGCTTGCTGACGACCGGATCGGAAGCATAGGGAAGACCGAATTCCTGCAGCCCTCCCGTACGGCTCTCGTGCGGCAGGTCGTCAACGCTGGTTCTGGCGAAAAAACCGTCGACAACAACTTGCTCCAGCGTCTCGCGATCGAGAGCCGTTGAGACAGTTTTGGCAAACAGGCTGGAGCCGCGCGAGGGGACCGCGATTGGCGCCTGCGCCAGCCGGCCATCGTCAAACAGGCCGATCTTGGCTTTGGAGGCGGCATGCACGAGCGCCAGGAACTGCCAGGAGTCCAGCCGTTTGCCCGCGGCCTCGAGCTTTGCGTTCAGCGCATATGCGAGCGCCAAATCCATATTGTCGCCCCCCAGCAGAATGTGCTCGCCGACGCTGACGCGCTCCAGTTCCAGGCGGCCTTCGGCATCTGTGACCGCGATCAAGCTGAAATCGGCTGTCCCGCCACCGACATCGCAGACCAGCACGATGTCGCCATCAGCAATCAGGTTTCGCCATTCTGTGCGCGTCTGCGCCATCCAGGCGTAGAATGCAGCCTGCGGCTCCTCCAGCAATGTGACGTCCCCAAGACCCGCCGCCTTGGCGGCCTCGGCGGTGAGGCTTCTTGCGACCTCATCGAACGAGGCAGGAACGGTTACAACGATCTCGCCTTCCGAGAGGTCACAATCCCTCCCTTGCGCGCGTTCGGAGTGCAGGAATGCGTCCCTGAGATGTTGGATGTAAAGGCGTGAGCATTCGAACGGCGAGAGCTTCTCTTCCGCGATGTCGGATCCCCAGGGCAGGATCCGCTGCTTCGGGTCGACATGGGGGTTGGACAGCCAGGATTTGGCGGAGGTCGCGACGCGATCAGGCACGAGTGCCCCCCGCTCGCGCGCGAACTGGCCAATGATCGTGCGCTCCCCGGCATCGCTCCAGGGCAGAGGAAACGAACTCTCTGGGAACTCATCAGAGTGCGGGATGTAAACGGCGGACGGCAGTGTCGGCATTTCGCCGATTTGACTTAGTTCCAGGTTCTGCGCGATCTCGATAATCCTGGTCTCACCACTCTCGAGGTCGGCGATCGCGATTGCGCTGTTGCTAGTGCCGAGGTCGATAGCAAGACTGAAACGAGCGCTCATGGGGAGGTTGTCCTGGTTGTCGTGCTGACAATTCGCGTTTGCGTCAATAAGCGCGCGTGGTGGAAAGCACCGGTTTTACATTCCGGGAGCCGGCCGACGCGAGCCCGCTTATCTCAGTTCCACTTCCGCCGGAGCGATTGCTGGAAGTCGATGGGTCGAGCTCCGAAAAACCCGTGGCAGGTTCACCGCATCCGTTTTCCAGCCGTGATGGACAAGCACCCCCGAGAACGGGGCCTGGCCGCTGATCTTGCCCACCAGTCGGTACTCATCCGGCGAATAGCCAGCGACGACCTGCACCAACGATCCCTCGCTCTCTGCGCGCACGGGGGAGATCCGGAAGTACTCCAGCAGGACGGTCTTGCATCCGGCATGGACCACGCGAGCGGCGGCTCCGACCTGTGCGTCGTTATGCGCGTTGATGTCGTCCATCAGAAAATCGACTAGCCGGCCCCTTGCCTGCAGCATCGCCAAAAAACTGACAATCTCGGCGTCTGCCTGGTTTGCGCGAGCCGTAACAGGCATCGGTCGGGCCGCCTCAGCGCCAGCACTTCGGTTATCCCGTGACGGGCCGCGCCCGACCAGGATCGCTATCAACGCGATAAGGCTCAGCGCCACCGCCCCACCCGATAGATACATTTGGAATGCCCTCGCTGCCGGCAGCAATTCCAGTGCGTTCACCACGACCAAGAGCAGGACCGCTATGATCGCGATCGCTTTCATCCCATGCATGTTCAGCCGCAGCTCCCTTTTGACACGCGTCAGGCTTGATTGACGCACGAAGATTATAGGATATCGACGATTGTGGAAACCTAATCGGTCTGCCGCGCTCGCGGCGATTTATTAGAGCGGTGAGCGCCGGTTCGAATGAACGTTTCTGCTCCTAGCGAGCGAACTACGAAATGTTCTAAAGTTAAGCGACGACAAGCGCGTTGCTGAATTGGCCGTTGTTGGCCCAAATGCGAAGTCGCACGATGTCTGCTATTTGGCAGCTATCGAGGGAAAAGCGGAAGTCGCATACAATCTGCCGGCGGTGTTACTGCGTCAAGAATCTATATGCGACAATCAGAGCGCCTATGCTCGCGAAAATCAGCAGCGCCGAGAGGGATTTTCGGATCATTGGGGTGGTCGATTGGCGCGCAGCCGATAGAGCGGGCTGAGGTTTAGGCCCTCTCTGGAACCGCACAACTTTATCCTGTGTCGTCGGTGTGCGAGCCTTTGGTTCGGGTGCCGCGCCCACGCCACCCATCTCGCTGTAATAAGCGCTGTAGACCTCACGAACCGCCAGGGCCGTGGAATCAGCCTCGCTCATCGTCTCGAGTCGAGTTCGATAGTTAGTCAGAAAGCTCTGTGCGTTTGACGGAAGGTCATCGAAACCACCGAGCTTGGCCATCATGAGCCAAGTGGCAAAATCCGCCTCGGCCGTGGTGTAAGCTTTCTTAGCGATAATGGTGTTTGAGCTGGAGGACATGGTGTTCCGATTGGTTCGCCGGCCCAAACTCGCCGGCGTTCATGGCGATCGTTGGACAGTTCGCTTACGGCAGGCGAAGATTTGCCGCCGCCAATCCTGGCTAAGACTAAAGTAAAGGAGCTTGCGGATTGCGCACCGCGGAATCCAACCAGAAACTGCTGGCGATGCAACGCGAGGTCGACGCCATCATAAGTGAAACGCTCGAATCACGATGACGGCGCCATCGAGGAAGAGGAACCCCACTGTGAGACGAAACGTTACCTGCTCCACGGCCCATCGATGATCAAAACCGAGCCCCTTTTCCAATGTCCGTCAATGATGGGGATCGTTCACGCCAGGCTCGATAGGTAAAAAAAACAGAGCGTGAAGAGGCCGCCAGCAAAAGGCGGCCTCTGGCTCAGGCAACGCTCGGCCCAAAGATGCTGGCCGCTATTAGCATCGATCAACTGCACGTTCATCCGAAGCCGCTTGCCGCTGCGTTGCACTGAACCTTCCAGCACGTAGCGAACGCTTAATTCGCGGCCGACTTGCCGTACATCGACTGCTCTACCCTTGTATGAGACGGCGCTGTTCCGTGCGATTACAAATGAACCAGCGATGCTGACAAGTCTGTGGTCAAACTCTCGGTTACGCCATCCACGAAATAGTCCTGCTCACGATCACCGCTCAGGTTCGCGAAGGGTAGCACGACGATGGATAGGCGCGGCGGCGTGTCGCCGGTTCGCTCGACTGGGCCAACTATCTCATTTGGGAGCCTCCGGGCTTCCTGCACGGCACCAACGAAGCGGAAACCTTTGCGCGGCAATGTTTTGATTAAGTGCTGTTTCTCACCCGTGTCGCCGATTGCACTCCGGGCAGCATTCAGGCGAGTCGTCAGCGCAGCATCCGAGACGATGCGACCCTTCCAAACGGCGTTGATGAGGTCGTCCTTGCTGACGACGCGCTCTCTGTTTCGGATCAGGTATTCAAGCAGCCTCTCACCGACTTCCTTGGAAGGGTGTTTTTACACGGCCAAGACCCAACTCGGACCTCATGTGGGGCTCCGCGAACGCGCTCAACGACGGTCCCAGCCATATGCTGGCCTGCCGGTCGCATCCACTTACCGAATTTGCAGAGTCGCTGCATCGTGTTTTGTTAGATTGAGGATGCAGCGCTTCAGAAATTGGCGTGCCAAAGCGCTTCGGTCGGCTAAATCGGTCCATTCCCGACGTGGATTTCAGGCTTCCTGAGGATACCTAGCGCGTCGACGCTCCGAATCGTGGGCGTTGCGCTGCAGTTCACAATGTCGAAAGCTCTTGGTTTAACACCTCGGGACTACCGGTCTCCGTCCCGCACATTCTCAAAGGCGATATCCGCCACCACCGGCAGATGATCTGAGTACGACCTCGCCTCATGGTCGGCCCATGCCTTGAGGATCTTTCCGCCCGGCGTGGTGTAGATGCGGTCGAGCCGCAGAACGGGAAACCGGGACGGAAACGTGCGCAATCGCGTTCGCACCGGGCAGTGCGACGCCAGCGCACGGCGGACCGACTTAACCCAAAACCAGTCGTTGAAGTCCCCAAGCACGATACTTCTGGGTTTATCGATCAGGTCGACGAGCGCCCGCGCCTGTGCGTAGCGCTCGTGGATACTCAGGCCCAAATGGGTTGCGATTACAGTCACCTCGCCGATCGGAAGGCGGACGCGGGCGGAGATAGCCCGGCGAGGCTCGCGCTCCTGGTAGGAAACGTCGGTTATCTTCGGTTCAGCCGCGAACGGCCAGCGGCTCAGCAACACCTGTCCGTAGTGGCCATCCTCGGCAATGATCGAGCGGGCTTCCACGCGGTGTTCGCCGACGCTGTCGGCAAGCTTGCCGAACACGTCGTCGCTGCGCCCACGCGAATCGACCTCCTGCAGAGCGACAATATCGGGCGCCCATTTTTCGATGATCGCGCAGACGCCGTCGAGGTCGAAATGCGGATTGAGATTGAACGTGCCGTGCACGTTCCATGTAATGATGCGGATGGTATCGCTCACGAGCGGCGCCGACTCCACCACGTCACCACGAACTGAACCGCGAGACAGACCGAGATCCAAAGCACGATCGTCAGCCCAAGCAACAGCGCGTTCGACCATGAGGCATTCTTTGCAAAATCCGCGATCTGCGAGCCGAGCGCGGCCATCGTGATGATACCCGGCGCCATGCCGAGAATAGTGCCGATCAGGAAATCTCTCAATCGCAACTGGCTCGCGCCGGCAAGCAGGTTGACGAGCGAAAATGGTGCGATCGGAACCATCCGGATCATCGCCACCGCGACCATGCCCTGTCCGATGATGTGGCGCTGAACGCGTAAGGCGCGCCTACCGAGCAGCGATTGCAGCCGCTTGTGGCCGAGAAAACGGCCGATCATGAACAGCAGCAGCGAACTCAAGAGCACGCCGGCGGTCGCGCTCAAGCCACCGATCCATGGGCCCAATGCGGCAGCCGTCGCGGCGATCAGCACAATGACCGGGAATGCAACCAGCCCGCCCAACGCGAACGCGGCCACCGCGAATAGCGGCGCGAACGCCGATTGCGCATGCCTCGAGATGACTGACGCTACATAGCCGATGTCGGCGTAGTCGCTGAGTCGCGTATATTGCCATGCCAACGCCAGCCCCATGAGCGAGGCCATGGTTCCGGCCACCGCCAACACGGTCCGCACGGTCCACATACGGCGCGCGGTGTTTTCAAGATTGAGCGGCCGCTTCGGATCCGCGATCGGCTGGATGATGTCGGTCACCGCGCGCAGCGGCGCACCGTCCGGATCGATCGGTTGCAGCGTCCTACGTGCGTCGCTTCCCGCATGTCGGTCGATAAATCCAAGCAGATCATCTTCCTTGTCAGCGATGGCATCTTCGCCGAGCCCACAAAAATGTCCGATCAGCCGGCGCCGCAGGCTACGGATGAAATCCCGGTGATCTTCGGAGGCCGCCTCGAACGCGAGATCGCATTCGGTGTCCGCGCCCATCGACCGGTTATTGATATTGGCCGAGCCAATCCGGAGAAAGCCATCGTCTACGATCATGACTTTACTGTGCACCATCACTGCCGATGATGACTTCCCGTCACTTGATCGTGGGCAGACGATGCGCAGCCGGTTGGCGACCCCTGCCGAAACGAACGGGCTGATGAAGCCGCCGCGGCCGCCCTGCATGGCCTGCGATTCCAGCCATGATGAATGCGCCGTCGGCGTAACGATCAGGACCTGCAGCGACGGCGCGTCGACCAACCGCTGCGCCAGTGCCTGCGCAATCTCGGGCGCGCTGGTGAATTGGTTCTCGATATAGATAAGACGGCGGGCCGTATTGATCGAGGCCTCGAACAGCCTGGCGACTTCGTCAACTCCGCTGCTCACAATGGTCTTCACCTCGGTCCTCGCGATCCCAGCCGGTATCAGCCTCGCCCCTGCTGGCACCGATGCGGGCCAGCGATCGCCCTCGACGGGCTCGCAAGGTTCCTGCGGGCAACCGGCAGCCGCCCATCGCGCCGTCACGATCTGGCCGAGCGCAACCGCAGCCTCGCCATCCACCAAGCACTGGACATCGTGAAATGGCGGATAGGGCCTGCCGTGCGGGTCCCGGCGCAGCGGGTGGTCGGCGAGATGCTCGCTGGTGTCCCAGCGCCGGATCGTCAGATCCAGCCCGCCCGAAAACGCAACCGCGTTATCGATTACGACGATCTTCTGATGCTGCGCAGATCCCAGCGGAAGGCTGGAATCCAGACAGAAGTGAATCCGCCCCCGGCCGGCCGCCGTGAACTTGCCGGCGGAGTTCCATTCCCGCTCCGCGGCATACAACGCCGCAAAATTCCAGATCAGGATGTTGACCTGAAGCGCGGGCTTGAGCTCAAGGAGTGCCGTGAAGAACGGACCTAGCGCGATCGGCAATCCGTCGTCCACGCGACCGGATGGTCCGACCAACGCTGTTTCACTGTGAATATCCCACCCGATGATGTGCACCTGTCGCTCGGCAAGCAGCAGTGCGGCCCTCAGCGCCGCGAAGTATTCGGCGGCGTCATTGAGAACGGCGACCCTGGAGGCTTCGCAGCGCCTCCAGACGGTCTGACCGGGAATCAGGATGGATGAACTCTGGAGCAGTGGTCACCTCGGCCAATTGGGTCAAATACTGTTAGTGTCCGGCAACAGCCAACACCCGGTCAAACGCCCCTGTACTTGGTCGGTTCCCGCGAGATAGCTCTGCTCGGGCTTTCTGCCCATTGACCAGCGTCACGTGTCCGCCTACGGGCATCCACGCGGTCATACGCGAAGCCGAGCACTATACGGTGCCAGAGCGAATGCTCACAGTAGGGCTAGACGGCTCGGTGGAGTACGAGGCGAGCTATGCAGAGGTGCGGCAGTTTTGTCCCGGTGGTGGAGGACACGCTCGGAAAGGGGCGGACGCATCTCCCGCCATTCTGCAACGGAGCAAACCGGTATTGGATGTGCTCCCAAACGGCTCGAGTCCATCTAATCCGCTTGCAGCCCTATCGGGCCGCAGTTTCTACATTGGTGGGGATACGAACGTAGATGCTAGCCATGTCCGTTCGTGGCACTTTTGAGACATGCCGACCGGCCCTGACGATGTCCGTTTCCAGGGGAGGACTGGTAGTAGTCGACCGAAATCCAATCTCCCTGCCCGGCGGGCAATCAGCTCGCCATCCTGGAAGACGCCGCGCGGTTAATCCAAAGGCTACCGAAGGCCGAACAGCGCAGACCATTCGTCGGCTTCGGCATTAACCATTCCTTAACGATTTTGCGCAGCAAGGTTGCAGCTCTGTTCTCGCACTCCTATCGTCCGCCATGGGGAATTGCGGCGCTTTTGCCGGATGACCGAGGTAGTCGCGGCAGCGGGTGTCATTTTCAGCATCAGCATCTTCGTTGTTCATGCTTTCGACGCGTATCGGACGCGCTGATGGGTATTTTTATGGGCCGTACCGTACCGAGTGCCGGTCCCAGCAACGTTTGGCTGGCGGATTTGATTGAAGCGGCGGAAGTGTTGGCCGCTTCCGCTGAATCATGTGACCCTGCCATAGTGAGGGCATTCAGCCATCGTTTGGAGATGCCGGGACTGCGCTTACTGCCGTCAGCAGTGCCCTTCATTGGCTCGTCGCCCAAGTTACGATGAACCACCCGGCAGCACCGTTTCGATTCGCATTTTCCATGCCCTCGCCCAAGGGACCGCTGGAGTTTCGCAAGACTCGTGTAGATCTGCCAAAGAAGAAGTAATCTGATGGAAGGAAAAATATTCAACAGCGACGGACAGTACGTCGCCGACATCAGGGCAAACGCAATTTATGACCTAGCCGGCAAAAGGCTGTACCACCTCCGAGGCCAGAAGATTTACAAGCCCACGGGCGAACTCGTAGGTCACCTAAACTCGGTAGGTGGGGACAGACGGTTGGATAAATCGACCGACAGATTGTTCTGGAAAGTATAGATTCGCCGGCTTGCGAGCTTGGGCTGAAGGCGAAGGGGAAATAGAAGGATTGCGATGATTCGGAAGGGCTGGTCCTATAAGGAAGATCGTCGCCTATCGGAGCTAGCCGAATCTGGAAAGACCCTTGAGCAGATTGCGAAGGCTATGGATCGGACACTTGATGGCATACGGAACAGGTCGATACGACTCGGCGTCTCGATTAAATCAAAAGCAGCTACAAGGAAGATCAGAAGTTGAGGCTCACTAGCGCCGACCGATGAAATACGCGACCAACCACCCCTACTCCGATCCGAACAGGCTGCGCGCCGCCTCATGGAGTACGCTTAGGCCTTCGAACCCATCCAGGAGGGCCAGATCTATATCGAGAAGATCAACGGCCCGTTTCTGTTCGGCGACAAGGGCACGCCGGCGGAATACAGCGCCGGGCTCGAGCTGGCGATCAAGCCCGGATGGCTCACACTGCACGAGTCCGGAACATATGCTAAGTTCACCCAGTCCGGGGCTGAACTGTTCGCCTGATGGCAAGGTGGCGTCGCGCGTTATACTTCTCATCTAGCGCACGGAATACGGGAGCATTAATCTAGTCCTCTTTCCGGAGATGCATCGGATGAGGGGATTTCTAATCGCTGCGGGCTTCCTTGGCACCCTCTACCTCGCCGACCAGCAATACGCCCAAGGCAAATACACCAGCGCGGTTGGATGCGTGGTGACTCAGATGCGGCATTCGTTTGGAGTTTGAGGGCCGCCTCAGTTGGCCGCCTAGAGCCGAAATTCACCTGTCAGGTTGCGGCCACCGCGGCGCCGATGTCCGGCCGCTCTTCGAGCTACAGACCGTCCGGATGCCGACCCTGAGCGGTGCAGCGTTGAGTTAGATCAATAACCCCACGGCAGATTCGCTCCGAGTGGAGGTGCAATTAGGTATTTTGGCCGGGAGGGTTGGCGATGGTGTCAAAGGCAAGCGGAAGTTGCACGCGGTAGTAGAGGCGCCGGACGCGTCCGACAAGACCGGATCAGCCGCAAGCAATTCGGGAGACGGCGTGTGCAACGGTTTTTCGCTCCCCCTCCGCTCCCCTTGCGCAGCTTCCGCCGCAATGCCGCCGGAGCTGCAGCCACTACTGCACTAGGCCCGAACCTTCACAGGGTTGAGCTCTCATAGCGAGACATGTTTATTGTCCCGCTCCCGGGACCGCGAGTTTCGTAAGGCGATCAGAGTGGCGAGAATGGATGGCGAACTGAGCACCGCAAATTGTTCCCGCCGGCTTAGAAAGCTCGATGCTTCCTCAAAAGTTTCGGCGTCTTCGATCTTTGCACGTGCGATCGCGAGATGTGGATCGACCTCACCACGCATTCGCGGCCTTTGATCCGAAAGGTTGTTCAGGTGCGCCTCCCGGAGGCCGGCGTCGTGGCCCAGCTCGTGCAACGGGCAGGTAATGGGCGGATGCGGTGCGTTGGCCAGTTCATTGGCTCTCGCCAGGACGGCCGGAGGCGCAGTCTGCTCAGGGGTCTTGAACAATCCGGGGCTTCGTCGGAAGCCCGCGGATGAGGACAGCATGGCAATCGGTATGGCCAGCAACAGGCCGAGGATCACCGGCATCATCCAGAGCAGCAACGGCAGCGACACGGCATAGGCGCTCACCGCCATGGCGATCCCAAAAAACGTCGGCGCGGCATAGGTGCGGACCGTGTCACGGTGCGAGACGCCGCCGTCGTCCCGGCGCTGAACCTGCCATCCGGCGTCACGTCCTAGCAGGACTTCGCTGACGGCGAAGGATTGGAAGATCATCATGACAGGTGCGGTCAGGCCCGATAGGATCGTCTCGGTGATGATGCCGGCTAGCACCCGAAAGGCGCCACCGAATTTCTCACGTGTATCGCGATCGGTCAGCAGCACGAGGAAGGCGAGCAGCTTTGGCGCGATCAGCATTCCCATCGTGCCGACGAACACCCAGGCCGCCAGAATCGGATCCTGCGCCGGCCATTGTGGAAACAGCGAGTATCCTTTCGGAAAGTACTCGGGCCGGACGAATTGCGCCTGCAGCGATACCAGGATTCCGGACACCAGAAAGATCAGCCAGAGCGGCGCGGTGAGGTACGATCCAATACCCGTCAGCAAATGAAGCCGCGAAATCCAGTGAAAGCCGCGTGTCGGAAGCAGCGCCAGATGCTGCAGATTGCCCTGGCACCAGCGCCTGTCGCGCGCGGCAAAATCCGAAAGGGTGGGCGGGGATTCCTCGTAGCTTCCGCCGAGCTTTGGCGCCATGTGGATGGCCCACCCGCCGCGCCGCATCAGCGCTGCTTCGATGAAGTCGTGGCTGAGAATATGTCCGCCGAACGGCTTGCGTCCTCCCAGTTCGGGAAGCCCAGCATATTGCGCAAAGGCACGGATACGGATGATGGCGTTGTGTCCCCAGTAATTACCTTCGGAGCCGTGCCACCATGCAATCCCGGCAGCCAGCAGCGGGCCGTATAACCGCCCGGCGAATTGCTGCCATCGCGCGAACAGCGATCTCGCATTGACGACGATGGGCAGCGTTTGGATCAAGGCCGCCTTCGGATGTTCTTCCATGGCTGCCACAAGGCGAACGATTGCGTCGCCGGTCATCAGGCTGTCGGCGTCCAGGATCAGCATGCACTCATAGTCGGAGCCGAACCGCCGTATCCATTCCTCGATATTGCCGGATTTGCGCGCGGTGTTTTCGGGGCGATGGCGATAGAAAATTCTGGCCGCGCTCCCGACCTCCTGCCGGAGCCGGAGGAAACACTTTTCCTCGGCGATCCAGATCGTGGGGTCGGTCGTGTCGCTCAGAACAAACCAGTCGAAATTTGCGTCGTTTCCGGTTTCCTCGACCGATTCATAGATTGCGCGCAGTCTCGCCAGCACGCGATACGGATCCTCGTTGTAGGTCGGCAGCAGCATCGCGGTCCGGCTGCGGATCGCCGGAAGGAGTGCAGCGGAATCGATGCCGAGTTCGTCGTTCTTCCGGAACAGCAGCACGGCAAAGCCCGCAAGCGCGGACATAAAGGAAAATGCGATCCAAGCGAATAGCAGCACGAATAGCCCCAGGATGATCGATTCCAGGATCGTGATGCCGCCGACCTTGAGGACGCTGTACATCTCGTAACAGCCTGCCGCGGTCAGAATGGCCGTGCCAGCCAGGATGAATGCACGCCGCGCCCACATCGGTGCAAAGCGGGGGGCGGGCGGCGGCGCAAACCGCCGCAATGGCTGGACCGCCATGTCCATCGGCGATTCCGCAGGCAGAAACGCGCTCGATGGAATACCGCCGCTCTCGGGCGAAGCACGCACTTTCGTTAGGGTGTCCATCGATAAACCCAGACCTCCGATACCGCTTCATTGTCCTGCATGAGTGATGCGCGGATTTCGACCGGGGCCTTTTCTTTCATTAATTCGAAACTCAGTCGCCAGCCACCGGTGGCGGGATTTGGCTGGGTAACAATGTTCTGGAGTTTGGCCTTCTCGGCCGTCACGACGCCGCGGAGCGTTTTGGGATCGACGGATTTCAGCTTCTCGCCGGTGACGTCGAGCACGAAGATGATGGCGTTGTCGCCCCTTGCGCCGATGCCGGTCCGGGAAACCCGTGCCAGCGCGGTCGGCTTGGGGGCGTCCGGTCCCCAGTGCAAGCGGTAGGTGTAGGTATGCTCGCTCTTCGCCGGCAACGGCGCTTTCGGTTGCCAGAAGGTTGCGATGTTGTCGTGAACCTCTTCGTTGGTTGGAATCTCGAGCAGCTTAACCGCGCCTTCACCCCAATCGCCGATCGGCTCCGCCCACAGGCTCGGCCGGCGTTCAAAGTTCGATTCAAGGTCCTGGTAGGCGGCAAAATCCTTTTGACGCTGCATCAGGCCGAAACCGCGCGGGTTGAGGTCGGCAAACGAGGAGACCTGAAGATCGCGCGGATTATGTAGCGGCCGCCAAAGCTCCTCACCCCGGCCGTTGAAGATCGCAAGGCCATCCGAATCATGGACCGACGGCCGGAAGTCGTCGACGTCCTTGCGGTCGTTCGGTCCAAAGAAGAACATGCTCGTCATCGGCGTTAGTCCGGCGCGGTCCAGATCAACCCGTGGATAGACCGCCATCTCAACATCGAACACGGTGGTGTCGCCGGGCCGGATGGTGAAGCGATAGGCTGCCGCAGCACTCTCGCTGTCGAGCAGCGCGTTCACAACAATGGAATTGGCGCCCGCCGCGGGTTTCTCGATCCAGAAGATCTTGAAGAACGGGAATTCCTCGCCCTTTGCTTCGCCGGTGTTGACAGCGAGGCCCCGCGCCGACAGGCCGTACAGTTGTCCCTTGGCTACCGCGCGAAAATAACTTGCGCCGAGAAAAACGCAGACCTCGTCGTAATAGTCGGGCTTGTTGATCGGCGCATGCAAGCGAAAACCGGCAAAGCCTAGGTCCACCGCGGGGCCCGGGGGCGTCAGGTCGCCGAACGAAAACAATGCGGGCTGGTAGACAATTTTTGAGGCCTGGCCGTTATTCACCTCGAAGATGTCGACCCGGTTCTTGTAGAAAAACCCGCGATGAAAGAACTGCGCCTCGAACGGCAGTTTTTCGCCGCGCCAGAGTGCACGCTCCGGCAAGAACCGGATCGCCCGATAGTGGTCATAGTCGATATCCCTGAGATTTTCGGGGAGGCTGTCATCGGGCGCCTTGTATGGCTTGGCGGCAAGGTCGCGGGCCATTTGCCGCACGGTGGCCCTGTCGAACGGCGCCGGCTGGGCGTACGCGCGCGCGAGAAGCTCGGGCGCGGCAACGGATACCAACGCCGAAGCAGCGAGGAAATCTCTGCGGTTCACGAAACAACCCTGCGGTTACCGACGGCGACCCTTTGCAACGCAGTGCACATCGCAGAGTTCCTCGTGTTGGAACTGGATTGCAGCTTTTTCCCGTGAAATTTGGGGCTCTAACCCCTAAGCGTGTGGCTTATCCGCGTGACAACGCTGTCCCACGGTCGCTTTTCCGCAGCAGGATGATTGATCAGCACGCAGTTCATGGCGCCGTTCGCCCGGTTGCACCGGTTATACCAGATGCGATCGTTGCGAATGCTGGACACGACGAAGAAATCCGTCGTCACCCGTTTGTAGATGATGCCGGCCGGCGGCCCTTTCTTTGCCAGGAATGTCGCGGGTGAATTGTTGTAGGGATTGGGCACGGACTGCACCGTCACATCGGTGCGGTTATCGTCGGTGAAAAAACGTCGCCCTGTTCCACCTTCCGGCGGGCCCGCATCTCGTGTGAAGATCGTGACCGGCATCTCGACGCTGGTTTTAGCGCTCGGGATCGCGTATCGCCGCCAATCTGTTTCGCCCGCAAACGCAAGCGTGGGCGTTAGGGCCAAAACTAGGACGACGGGCAGGCATTGCGAGCGCATGAAACGACCTCCGGTTCGAGTTGAGAACAATTCAATTCGCTCAGCCTTCGTTCCGGGTTGAATTCAGCAACCGTGCGAGTTCTCCAACGATTATTCTACACTGGACGGCAATGACTGAACTGTGAAAGGCGAATGTCGTACAGTCGCGAAGTCGGACGCAGGCACACCGAAGCGAGGCTTTCGTATGCCGCTTCGGTCAACTACCCGCGTGCGGAGCTCACCCTTCTCAAGATTCGAACTTGGCACGACAGATACTGAATCTATCAGCGACATTTGCCGGATATCCCCCAGGGGACGCGCTTACCGCGCAGTTTTTGGCCGAATGCCAAAGACTACAAATCGCAGCTGAATCACATAGGTTTCGACCGCCGCTCGGCTGGCCTTCAATGCAATCAATTTC
The DNA here is from genome assembly GCF_054059515.1 of Bradyrhizobium sp. URHC0002. NCBI lineage: Bacteria > Pseudomonadati > Pseudomonadota > Alphaproteobacteria > Hyphomicrobiales > Nitrobacteraceae > Bradyrhizobium > Bradyrhizobium sp. URHC0002. Next base: position 94,918 of record NZ_JBSSCF010000001.1, read on the forward strand.
CAAAGAAGCCGCCACCAAAACCCTGCGGATCTTTGTCACCACCTGAAGCCATAATGCCTGGCCGCTGATGTTGCTGTTCTTGCTGCTGCATCGCTAGGCGAGTTGCTTCTCGCTTCGCTCTGCGCTCTGCCACCCTCTTGCGACGTCCACGTTGTTGATATTCACCCTTTCGTTGTTCGGCCCGCTTGGCCGATTCATTCAGCTCTATGGGCTGCTGAATTTCTGTAGTGGGGATGGCCTGCGGCACGGGTTCGAGTCCGGCTGCGGATGGTTGTGGCGGTTGTGCTGATTCAGCTTATGCGGGGAGGATAATGCGCGCCGGCGTCGGCAACGAACCGGCCGTGGATCGAGCTGTGATAGAAGGGGCCGGTTCCATGGCATTCTTCGCCAGCAAAAGGCCACCGCCGAAGCCTATGGCTAGAATGACGAACGTTGTTCCGACCCCGACAAAGAATGCTCGCGCGTTCGACGCCATGATGGTCACTCCCGTTATGCCACGAACGCTGGAATCCAGACTCCGTTCCGGCTCGGGAAAAATAAGAAAGCTGATTTGAGTCAAAAGGTTTCGGTAATTTTGCTAAGGCGAGGGGGACGATCCGGATCGAATCCGAAGGCGCGCGCTGCCTGCTCGATCATTTGGTAGGCCGGGACAAGCATAGTGATCGCGTCGGTGGCGGGATCATCCTCCGCAAGCCACTGCAACGAGCTAAGCGGACCTCCAACTAGATGCACCCCAATATTTTGCGCACGCAATTCCTTAGACAGTGCATCCACCATCGGAGCCGTTTTGTCCATCAGGCGCATCATAATTATCGGCGTGCGCGATGATAAAGCGGCTCGCGGGCCATGCTGCAGCTCGGCGGCGGAAACACCGATCGAAGGCAGGCGGAGGACCTCGGAAAGTTTCAGAGCGATTTCGCGCACTGAGCCCAGCGCCAGGCCTCGCCCCGCCACGAAGACTGCCGATGCGGCAGCGAGATCATCTGCGATGTACGACCAGTCGAGCGGAAACGCACGAGTAAGGCGCCCGGGCAGCCTTTCGAGGGCGCCTCTGAGCGCGCCATCACCGGCAAGCTCAGCAATGAGCGCAACGCCCGCGGCCATCGAGCCGATCACGGTCTTCGTGGCCGCGACGGAGTGCTCATGACCGGCCCCGATAGGAATGACGAACTCTGCCGCATCGGCCACCGGCGAAGTGGTCGCGTTGACGATCGCGATGGTGCGAGCGCCCGCCGTGCGCGCAGACATGGTTGCCTCAACGAGATCCGGGCTGCGTCCGGATTGAGAGATCACGATGAACAACGCATCGCGCAGTTTCAAGGATGTGCGAAACGCCGTGATAACCGAAGGCGCACTTGCCGAGACCGGAAGGCGAAGCCGGGTCTCGATGAGATACCGTAGAAAAATGCCGGTGTGTCCCGAGCTTCCGCGGCCGCAGACGACGCACAGGGGCGCGGAGTCGGCCCCGATCCGACCTGCGATGTCGCGTGTTGCGGACCGATTAGCGACAATTCTAGCGACGACATCGGCGCTTTCTCTGATTTCGCTGGCCATCGCTGACATCGTCACGGCTCAACCGCCCAATCTCGCTTGCGCACAGAGGCTGTCTTGGCAGGAGGGTTTTTCTGTTTGGCAAGCTCGGCAAAAACCCGACGAAGATTGCCGTCATATTGTCTCAAGATGGTCTCGGCTTCGGCTGTGTCCGCTCCAAGCGTCAGAAGGACGGCCACCTTGATTTCCCCCTCCGCCTCTTCAAGCGCGCGTGCCGCCTGCGCGGGATCGCAATCCGCAATCTGTGACACCATGGCCTCCGCCCGTCGCTTCAGCTTGGCGTTTGTTGGCAGCATGTTCACCATCATGCCGCGATAGACCCGCCCGAGCCGCAACATGATGCCGGAGGAGATCAGGTTGAGGACGACCTTCTGCGCAGTGCCCGCTTTCATCCGTGTCGAGCCCGCGATCAGTTCGCGGCCGGTCTCGACCAATATTGGGAACTTTGCCGTTTTCAGTAGTGCGGTGCCGGGATTGTTTGCGACACCAATCGTGACCGCACCGGAGGAGCCTGCTTGCTGCAATGCAGCCACCGTGAATGGCGTCGTGCCGCTGGCAGAAACCGCGATCACCACGTCGTGCAGTGTCAGTCGTGCAGCCTTGACCTGCTGTATTGCGTCGCCGACATCGTCTTCGGCACCCTCGACGCTGGTGACGAACGCGGTCTCGCCACCCGCGACGATGAAGCCGACACGTGTGTTGGGCCAGGCAAAGGTCGGCATCAGTTCGGCGCCGTCCTGAACGGCAACGCGACCCGAGGTACCAGCGCCAACGTAGATAATACGTCCGTGATCGCCGAGCGCACCTTTGGCGGCTTCGGTTGCACCCGTAATTGATGGCAGCGCAGGGCCGATCGCCGCGATGGCCGCAAGCTGGCCCTCCCACATGGCCTCCATCGCGGAAGAAAGCTGCCATGCATCAAGATCGGCAAAGCGCGGGTCTACTTCTTCGGTCGCCATGTATCTGATCCATGCTTTCTCAAACGCAAAACTTCGTAGCCTGTTTATGGTTGATGTCCTTTGTAGGCAGTGCGATCCGCCCTCGCGCCACGAGCAATGCGCCGGCCGCCGCATCGGCGACGGGACGTCTCAGGCGGGCACGCAGATCCGGCGTCAGCCACGGCGCAATGGCCTCGGCGAGCCCGCCCACCAGCGAGAGCCGCTCGATTCCTTGAGCCAGGAACAGATCAAGGAGATCGCCGATGGCATCGGCCGCGCGTTCGACGATGCGACGCCCTACTGGGTCGCCCTCATTGGCGTGCCGGATCACGATTGGCGCGAAGGCCGCATAGTCCGTCGCTCGGGCTTCCTCGGACCAGGCGACCGCCTGGTAGGGATCCGAATCGAATGCGGCCAGCACCTCCGAAAGCAAGGGGGTCATCTCAAAGCGCCGGTCCGCTGCCCGCAGCGCCAATCGCACGACCTGCAAACCTATATCGGCGCCGCTGCCTTCATCGGAGACCGGGAAGCCATAGCCTGCGATGCGGATTTCTCGGCCGCCGATCAGACCGACCCCGACCGACCCGGTGCCCGCCACCACAATGGCGCCGTCCGCCCCGTTGTGGGCACCCAGACAGGCCGCCACGCCGTCGCTGATGAAGATTCTCGACGCAAACGGATGCCCGATATTGTTGAGCGCGGCTTCCGCACCCCTGCGGCCAATGCCGGCGAGCCCAATTGCCGCGTGCACCCGCGCAAAATCATTACCCGCGACGCCGGCTTGGGCGGCCGCCGCCTCGGCGGCCTCCATGATGGACCGCCACGCTTTGTCAATGCCGATCCGCGTCGTGGCGGGTCCCGAGTTCGCCGCGCCCAGCAGCCGGCCGTCCTCGTCCTCAATACGGGCGCGGCAGCGAGTTCCGCCGCCGTCTACGCCCAGATACGTGGTCCCTAATGTTCCCATGAACGTTAACGCAATAGCGGCGTTCAAGGTCCTTGAACCGCTCCTTGAGTACGTACGAGTTTAATTGCGGCAATCGCCCCAACAGTTTGCGATAGTGCACGCGGGTGAACACTGATGGCTGACTCTGCCTCTCTCACGATTGCCGCTGAGCGCATTTTCGACGGCCATGACATGCGTGGCAGCGGGTCGGTTGGTATTTCGGAGGGGCGGATCGAGCACATCAGCCTCGGGGCCTCGGGAAAGGGCGCAACTGTCCAGCTTCCCGCCGATGTGATCCTTGCACCCGGATTGATCGACGTGCAGGTGAACGGAGGCGGTGGGGTGCTTCTCAACGACCAGCCGACAGCGGTTGGCGTGCAGCGCATCGTCGCGGCTCATCGTAAGTCGGGCACTACCGGCTGCTTGCCCACCCTCATCACCGATCGAATCGAGATCATGGAGCGCTTGGCTGGCGTCGCTTCCGCCTGCCTGAAAATTCCCGGCGTCCTGGGTTTCCATCTCGAGGGGCCGGCACTCAACAGGTCACGCAAGGGCATTCACCTAGATTGTGAAATCCGCTTGCCGGATGAACGCGATCTCGCCGCGATCAGAAGTTTTGGCAGCTATGGCCGATCGCTGGTGACGGTGGCGCCGGAATGCATGCCGAAATCCATGATCGAGGAATTGGTCGGCGCCGGACTGCGCGTCGCGGCCGGCCATAGCGAGGTAACCGCAGCCGAGATGGATCGGGCAACCAACCTCGGAGTTTCCGGCGTGACACATCTATTCAATGCCATGTCACAGCTGAGCGCGCGGGAGCCGGGGCTCGTCGGCGCGGCCCTTGGGGACGATAGGCTGTTTGCAGGGATCATCTGCGACGGAATCCACGTTGATCCCACCGTCTTGCGCATTGCCGTCCGTTGCAAGGGCCCAGGGCGATTGATGCTGGTCACGGATGCCATGCCGCTGGCCGGAACCCATGAGCGGCAATTCCTGCTGCATGGAAGGCAGATCACGTTGCATGAAAATCGCCTGACCGCCCCCGACGGTACGCTTGCGGGGGCTCACCTCACCATGATCGAGGCCGTGCGGAACGCGGTGACCCTTCTTGAAATCCCGCTTAGCGATGCCCTTGTCATGGGCTCCCGGACTCCGGCGGCATTCCTCGGCCTGGAATCGGAGCTTGGGCGGATCGCACCCGGATATCGCGCGGATCTCGTCGCCTTCAACAGCAACTTTGAAGTTTTCCGCACGTGGGTGGATGGTATCGGTTGGTAGGCGCGAGTGAAAGTAGTTCGCACCGAGGCTAGTTGCGCAATCATCCGATCATCTTGCAAAAATATGGCGTCGCCTGAACGCGCGGAGGTGAGGTTGCCTCGAACCGCGCCGACAGCTCGGCAGCGGGTCACCGCCGCGCGGTGGTTTGTCCGCGATGGCAACACCGCGATTGCCTTTTCGCGAGCCTTCCACCAAGCAGCAACTTCGGCAACAATCTCGTCCCATATCAGGGTTGGCAGATCAGCGGCCGCGAGCCTAACCATGTACCGATCCCTCGTTCTGTCCTCAGCCCATTCCGCCGCGGCAAAGTCGAATCCGAAGCTTCCCGCGTGGCGTATCGGGAGACCTCTGCCTTTGAGGTCGGCACACATCTCCGCAACGACCTCGCGCGCGGCTTTCTCGTCGTTCAACCGTGCAGGCGCCAATGTCAAATATAGCCCATGCGCGAAATGAAAATTCGGCGGCGAAGACGGACAATGATTGATAGAAATGGCCCCTCATGCGCTTGCCGTTCTTCAAAACGGCGCAGATCCGCTTACTCGTCAAGAGCGGTAAGTCCGATTCCCGACGAAGGGGGGAAAATGCGCCGGGTGGCAGGGCCGCCTAATAATCGGAAAGCCTTCTTGGTCTCAGCCGAAAGCCTATTCACCAAGATTTGTTCCGTGCACATGAACCTCTAATAAGCCGAATACGCTTCCTTGCGCCACGCGAGGGAAACTTTCATCGTGCTTTCGGCGCCCAGGCGGGAGGGAGTGCCGACTGCTTTGCCCTGCTGCCCCTCGGCGCGGCCTTTGCCTTAGGCTCAGCGGCGATGCTGCGGCGAAGCGCGTCCATAAGATTGAAGACATTCTCCTGCGAGGGTTTGACCGCAGGCATGTGCGCCGGACGCTTCGCCTGCTTCTTACGCAGAATGCGCACGAGGGCGCTGCGGTAATGATCGCTAAGCATAGACGGATCGAATTCTGCCGATTTCGTCCTGATGATGTGCTGCGCGAGCTTCATCATCTCTGCCGGAAGCTTCATCTGCGGAATTTCGCTGAAATAATCGTCTGCGCTGCGTACTTCATGCGAAAATCGCAGCGTCACACCGCGGAGCCCTGCGCCCATGGGCTCGACAAGAAACGGCCGCTCGCGCGAAGACAGTACGATGCGCCCTAGCCCGATGAGGCCCTCACGGCTCATCGCGTCGCGGATGACCGCGAAGGACTCTTGTCCGATCTCCTCGCGCGGCACGATGTAGTAAGGCTTCTCAAAATATCGTGCGTCGATCTGTCCCCCCAGCAGAAAGCGCTCGATCTCAATAGTACGCGTGCTTTGCGGACGCGGGGCGTGGGCGATCTCCTGCTCTTCATCATCCTCGCTCTGTGCCTCGTCCTGCTCGTGCAATCCAGCGGGGACGGTCGGGGGACTTTCTCGTCGGGACGGCTCGGCAAATTCCAGAGTGCCGGTCGGCGGACGCTCACTCCGCGCCCGCGCAAGGTCGCGGTCCTCAACCAGCAAAAACTCGTGCTCGCCTATCTCGTATCCACGCGCCTTGTTTGATGAATCCACAGCTTCACCGGTGACGGAATCAACGAGCTTGTGCCTGAGACGATGACCGGTACGTCGGTTGACCTGCCGGAATGAGATGCGCTCAGCAGGAGAGGTCGCGGGGTAAAGCGCGATCGGACACGAAACAAAGGACAACTTCAGATAGCCCTTCCAGTAGGCGCGGGACGCAGGCAAGGAAAACTCCAACGCGACAAGGACACGCGGACTAACGGGCCAAAGCCACGAGAGTTTCAAGGCATTCGTGCTGTGTTCCGCATTTTGCGCCACTGTCCGGCGATTACCCTGTGTCTTGTGCGTAGCCATCGCTGAATCGTGCCTCCTCGTTCCGACCGCACACGGCGTCAAACACAAACCATCACGGCACAGGAGTTCAGGGCCTCAACCTCCGCAGGATCAGATCGTCCTTCATTTCCCCGGGAGCGGGACAACAAACATGTCTCGCTCTGAGAGCTCAACCCTGTGAAGGTTGAGGCGCCGTTTGATTCTGGAAACCTCCGGGCTGTAGAGCCAATCCATCGGCTGGAAAGCGTCTAGCTCCAGCGAACGTTCAAATCCACCCACGGGCTTCGACCTCAACGGCTCGTCCAGATAAGGGGCATGTCTGCGAACGTTGCGGCGACCGCGCTTCAGGTAATGTCCTCCAAGGAACCCCTGCGCAACTCTTTCGTTGTCCCGTATCGCAGACAGCAAAGGAACACGATCATGGATCGCGAACATGTGAAGGGCGCTGCCGACAAGGCAAAAGGCGCCATCAAAGAAGGTGCCGGTAAGCTCAGTGGTGACAAGGACATGGAAACCGAAGGCAAGATCGATAAGGCCAAGGGATCCGCCCACAACGCCGCGGGAGATGTGAAGGATGCAGCGCGGGACGCCGCTGACGCCCTCAAAAAATAAGCGAGAGGGATGACCAAGAACTAGCCGCCTCCGGGCGGCCTTTTCTTTGCACTGAGCGATGGCTAGAGCAGTCTGCTGGTCGAATGGTTTACGCGAGTCGATCATCAGCCTTCCGCCTTCCGGCATGGCATCACGGGCATTGATGGCCAGGTTGATGATCGAGGCCTCCAGCTGGACCGGATCTACCTCCGTGAACGTATCGATCCGGATTTTTCTCTCCCCACGATCTGATCAGGAGGGCCGTGGCCTGGGTGACGACCTGGTTGACGTCGAGGGGCTTTGGAGAAAGCGGCTACCGGCAAGAAGGCAAGTAGCCGCACGAGCTGCGACGCGCGCGCGGCGCCAGTGAGCGCGTTGCGGGCCTGCCGATGTCTTGTCGTCCTCGGGCGTGCGCCGGACGATGGCTTCGAGGTTGCCCATCACGATCGACAGCAGGTTGTTGAAATCATGCGCGATGCCGCCGGTGCGGCGTCGCTTATTCCCCTCGACGCTCGAAAACAGCAGTTCGATCTCTTCGAAGACCTTGTTGGTAATGCTCGACCGCGATGTCTAGCGAACGTGCGATCCGCTCGTCCGCAGACCGCGACACGAAGCGGTAGTGCTGCAGGCTGGCGACGGCCAGCACGAACATGCCTCCCACGACGTGGCGGCCATGATGAGCCTGAAGCTGGTGGTAGCTGAGGGCGGCGATGAGCCACTTTGGCTGCTGGTCGAAGGACGAACTCGAGACAGGAAGGACAAGTCTGTCTAGCCTCGTCGGAGAGTGGTTGCGGCTTAGTTTCGGTGGGAGCACCGAGCCCCGTACATAGCCAAGGAGCACAAGCAAGGAGCCCCGCCAAAGGACGGAGCTCCTTGCACGAACGCTAGTTCTTGCTCGAACCGGAGCCCGACGACGAACTCGGCGACGTGCTCTGGTTTGCGCTTGGCTGACTGGCCGTCGATGAGCTTCCGCTCTGCGAGGAGGACTGACCTGTCGTGTTCGACTGATCGGGCGCGGTCTGTCCCGCCGTCGAAGGCGGCTGGTTCTGCGCCTGGCCCGAGCTCTGGTTCGGCGTCTGACCGGCCGCGTTCTGCTGGTTGGAGGGCTGGCCCGTCTGGCTCTGAGCGGTGCCGGTCTCGGTCTGTCCCTGACCCGTGGAGGTCTGGGTGCCGGTAGAGGTGCCTGTCGACGTCTGAGCGCCGGTCGAGGGAGACTGCGACTGGATGCTCTGACTTGCCTGCTGGCTCAGCCGGCCGGAGACGCCAAGCGACGACACCGTGCGCATGTCGATGCTGCCGGTCACCGCAATCCCTTGCTGGCGCTGATACACGGTGATGGCTTCGCGGGTATCCGGACCCCAGATGCCGTCGGCTTCACCATGCAGCACGCCACGCTCGATCAACACGCGCTGGATCACACGAATGTCGTCAGGCGGAAGATCAACCACGGCAACTTGCCCGCCGCCGCCGTGACCGCTGCCACCGCCGGCGAAGCGAGCGCGGGGACCGACCGGAACCACATCGACAATGCGGCGCTCGCGGTCGACGATCACGACCTCGTCTTCCACGACGAAGAAGCTATCGTCGCGATAGGCAGGGAACACGTCGATCAGCGCCGGATAGGTCGAGACAGAGGCGATAGTCACGCTCGAGGGGACCGCGATGCCGGCGCGAACCTGGAAATTGACCGAGTTCGCGTTGACGCGCGGAGCGTTGCTGGCTTGCAAAACGGATTGTTGCAGCGTCGTCCGCTGCTGCGCCGTCACGTTCTTGCCGCTCTGGGTCTGGGCGTTGGCCGTGGTCTGACTCTGGGTCTGAGCCTGCGTGTTGGTCTGGCCCTGGGCCGCGTTCTGGCTGGTGCCGGAGTTCGAATTTCGGTCCTGGGCGCTCTGGCCGGATCCGCTTTGCTGGCTATTGGACCTGCTGTCAGCCTTGGCGTCGGCCTTGCCCTTGTCCTGCGTGCGGTCTTCCGACCGCTGCATATTGTCGCGCTCGGACTTGCCGTGACCGGCTGTTTGATCCTTGTCCTTCTGGCCGTGCTGCTGCGCCCGATCCTTGCTGCTGTCGCGCTGTTCCTTGTTGGACTCCTGCGAATGACGCGCATTGTCGCGGTCGGAGTCACGCTCGGATCGCCCCTGGCCCACCGCCTGACCCTTGCTGCTGTCGCGCGGGCCTTCGGCTCGGCCACGCTCTTGCGTGCCGGACTCCTCGCGCTGCGCGCGGCTGGACTCGCTGCCGCGTGCGGAGGAACCTTCGGCCCGGCCGCTCTCGCGAGATTCGGACCCGCGGCCCTGCGTCATTCCTTCGTTGTGGGAAGCGCCTTCCCTGCCGGAAGCGCCACCGCCCATTCCGCCACCGGAATGGCCACCCGCCGATATTCCCTTTTCGCTCGCCGCGCCGCCGGCACCGCCCGGGCCACCAACGCCTTGCGCTGACGCAAGGCCCACGCCGGCGAGCAATACTGCCGTCGTGACTAGAAACCTGCTGCTCATTCTATTCATCATCGAATTTCTCCTCCTTGGTTGCTCGCTCGCTTTCCATTTGGGTTGACGCTGGACAGATCGACGCCACTTCAGGACGCGAGTGTCCGTCCTGAGCAACTGGGCGGGGATGCAATCGTTCCGGTTACCGACGATCGTCGATAGTTGAATTCTGGCAATGCCGATGAACCATATCGTCATCAACAGATGGAATTGACCTGAGGCTCAGCCAAGGTCCGTCGTTCACCGCCGCGAGGGCGTTCCCGGCGGTGCTTTCGCGATCTCTCTCGATAAGCCCGCCAGACCTCAGGGACGGTCGGCGGCGAATTCCACGGGCGTGCCTTTCGACACTCGCGCGGCCACGCGCTCGGCATCCCAATTCGTAAGACGCACGCAGCCGTGCGATTCCGCCTTCGAGACTTTTCCAGGTTCGGGCGTGCCGTGGATCCCGTATCCTTCCGCCGACAAGCTGATCCACACCGTGCCGACGGGATTGTTGGGGCCCGGCTTGATCGTGAACGGTTTGTCGGAACGCACGCCCTTGAAGTGGTAATCCGGATTGTAGCGATAGGTCGGATTTCGGCTCACCTCGGTCACCTTCAGCGTGCCCGACGGCGACGGCTTCTCTTCGCTTCCGATGGTGGCCGGATAGAAGCCGATCAGGGCGTTGGACTTGTCGAACAGCTTGACGGTCTGCCGCGTCTTGTCCACCTCCACTCTATCTGCCTTCGCGGATTCACTGTTCTCCCCGACGCCCGTATCCACCACCACGATGGTTTCGCCGGCGCGGTCGAACTTCTTCCCGGGATTGAGGGCTGTCAGAAGCTGCTCGCTCATGTGAAACTTCTCGGCGATGGCCTCTCTGGGACTCGTGTAGCCGAGTTTCGGAATGTCCTTCATGTCCTCCATTTTGGGAGGAAGCTTCTCTAGGAACGGACCGGCCACGTCCTTCTCCGTGATCGTGTAATCCGAGGTGGCCGACCGATCGTCCGCGCGCAGGGCCTTCCAAACTTCCTCCGTAGGCCGATCGGCGCTAGGCAATTGTTGAGCCTCCGCGTAGGCCCGCAAGGCCTTCCTCGCATTCTCTCCGAACTTGCCGTCGATCTCACCCGGCGAGAAGTGCGCCCTGTCGAGGAGGACCTGCAGCCGGACGCCGGCAGGCGTGGCCTTGTCCTTGGAGAGCGATTTTTTCGAGGGCTCGGCAGAATTGATCGTATCGGGGCTGAGTTCGGCCGCGAATGCCGGATTCGCGGCGAACACCGCTATTAAGACGAGTGCCAGGTTTACTCTCGAAGACCACATGTGCTGTCCTTTTCATTTGGCCGCTGTCTCGAAGACGCCCGCCTCGGCTTCAGCGTTGGCAACCAGGTCGCGGTAGCGTGCCTCGTACTCTCTCGCCATCCGGACGGCCGTGAAGCGCTCCTCGAAACGGGCGCGGATAATCCGTCGGTCGAGACGCGGCAGCTCGCGGACGGCTCGGATGGCCTCTTCCTCGCCATCTACGATGAAACCGGTCACGCCGTCCTCGATGACTTCCGGCACGGAACCGGAGCGGTACGCGATCACGGGCGTCCCGCACGCCATCGCCTCGATCATAACCAGACCGAACGGCTCGGGCCAGTCGATCGGAAATAGCAATGCGGCGGCGCCGGCCAAGAAAGGCTGCTTCTTCTCGTCGTCGACTTCGCCGACCAGAGTTACCCTTTCGCCATCGATGTGGGGCTGCAGCTGCCTCTTAAAGTAGGCGGTTTCGGCCCTCGGAATTTTGGCGGCGATGCGCAGCGGCATTCCGACAGCTTCCGCGATGCGAATGGCATCCTCCGGCCCCTTCTCCGCGGTCAAGCGCCCTAGGAACGCCAGGTAGGACCCTTGATCGTAAGAAGGGCTGAATAAGCCGCAGGGCAAGCCGTGATGGATCCGTGCGATCCATCTGGCCTCCGGAAGCTGTCGGCGCTGGTTGTCGGAAATCGCGACGAACCCCGCTCCCGAAAACTCCCGAACGACGTCGGGCAATCCCGGAAGGTCCAGCCGACCATGCGCCGTCGTGAGAAACGGCACTCCGAGCCGGCTGAGCAGTGGGAGCGGTAGCCAGTCGACGTGGAAGTGAATGACGTCGAAGTCGGCGGCGCGTTTGGCGATCACTTCCAGAGAAAGGGCGCACGCGGCGCTCGGGTCTGCGCCCTTGCGACCGAGTCGCAGCGCCCTCGGCCACACCGAATGGAGCTTTCCCTCGGTCCGGGAGTCGCCGCTCGCGAACAGCGTGACATCGTGGCCGAGCCCCACCAGCTCGTCTACCACCCAGGCGACCACACGCTCGGTGCCGCCGTAGAGCTTTGGAGGCACGCTTTCGGCAAGAGGAGCGAGCTGGGCGATGCGCATTCGTTACCCGGCCTCCCCGAAGACGGCGCGCATGACCCAGGTCACGGCACCCGATATCAGGTAGGACACGGCCAGAAGCGTCCACTGAGGGCGAGCGCTGCGGAAGACGATCCACTCCGCCAGTCTCGCCAGCGGCCTCAACATTCGTCTTCAGGAAGCCGCGCGAGATAGGCGAGGCCGAAGCTTGCGAGCTCGTCCACCTCCTCTTCGCGCGCTTCGCATCTCCCTTGGAGATGACGCTCGAGCAGGCAGCGACGACTGTCGGCGACATCGACACCATCATGGGTCGCGGAAAAGATGGACCAGGCCGTTTCGACCGCCGTCCGCAAGGTAACAGTGTCGACCATTCAAGCTCCGAGCGCGGAGACATCAGTCCTTGGCAACTCGCCGAAGTGCGAAATGTTTCCACTTTTTCCCGGGTAACCGCACCATCCGAACTGACGCAACCCGAACTGACGCAACGCAACCGCGGCGCAGATCTTTGCGTCACGGCCGGGATTGGCCAGTCGCCACGCCTTATCCGCGATCTTCGAGCACGCGGCGATCCGGCATTAGGAAGGTCGAAGAGCCCGCTAGAGGTGTCCCGCGGCAGCGGATCGCTTAGAGAGCTCCTCCCGCGCCAGTCAGTGCGAGTTTGTACTTTTCGGAGCTCCTGTAAGCAATCGATGCAGGAGCTTCGATGAACACCCCCATGACCCTCTCCCTAACCGGCTCACGAGGCGACCTAGACCCGTTCCATCAGCGCTTTGCTTTCGTGAACTAGGAAGTGATTTCGGACGGGTTTGCCCGAGCGCCTCTCTATCGCTCGCAACCGATCCATGCTTGTTGAAGCTCTTTGGTTGGCGCAGGTATGCTAAGGCGAAGAATCACTATTTAGCCAGTGACAAACTGATCCGGGTGACAACCGCATCCCATTCGCGGTCCTCTATGGCTGGGTAGTTGATCAAGACGCAGTTCATGAACCGGTTGGCTTGGTGGCATGGGCCCCAATCTGTTGGGCGTTAACCTCTAACCGAGACGGCCCCCTTCGTACTAAAGCACCTCGGCGCGAACCCGAGCCACGCCTTTTTCTGAGATCCCCAAATTGCGGCGCAGCGCCCAGTGAAAGGTCGAGGACGCGGTCGCGGATCCATGGACCCCGGTCGGTGATACGAACCACGACGGACTTGCTGCTTGCGAGATCAGTTACGCGAACTTTCGTGCCGAAGGGTAGATTGCGATGGGCAGCGGTCAAGGAATGCCGATTGAACGGCGAACCACTCGCTGTTTTTCCTCCTGAATATGAATAGTAAGAAGCTTTTCCGGAGAACACTCGTTTGGAAGATCGACGGCCTGAGCGAACATCCGGCCGAACCGTCGGTTCTCCACCCCCAGTCCGCTCTGACGTATTTTGAGTCTCTGACCGCTCTTGCGTATCTTGCTTTGCCTGGTCGGAAGCCTCAGGAGCCGGTTCAGCGTGGGCTTTTGGAATGATAGACCATCTATCATTGAAGGTCTGTGCTGCGACAGTATTAGCAGGCGCGCATAGCCAAACCGGGATTGAGACTATGGTTACTATTCCAAAAAGCACCCTCATGAACGGCCTCACGCCCAATGTAAAAACAGAAGAACAACGCAAGCCCACAGTACTCTGTTCCTACCCCTGGATGGTTAGATGCGATAAAGGTGATTCGATACCATCCAGCGCTTAGGCGCAACGCAGCAAGTCACTATTCGCACCGTATCTCAGGGAGAGTTCATCGCGCCCGTCGTCTCTCCACCTTCTAGGGGACATCGGTTGGGGCCCGCAAATATGGGCAGGTCAGGTGCGGGAAAACGGCGCAGGCCAAGTCCACCAGCGATGTTAGCGGCGCGCAGTTCGGATTACCTTGGAGGCGTAGCCGCGCTTGCCTCTCGGTGGACGTAGCCCCCATCGTATTTTCGAATATCTGATCGGGGCCAAAACCTTGCCGCGCCCCGAGTTGCGTGTGGGGTGCCCAGATTTCGTATCCGGGTAAGATTGCGCTTTGCCAGACAGACCAAAGATCTGAAACATTGACCCGCGCTCCTGTCATTGCCAAGCCGCTTGCGACGATCATCGCTTTGTTGTTTCCGTGCTCCCCAGAAGCTCCCCCTGCTTTCGCTTAATCGAAGCTTTTACCTAGCCAACCAGGGGTAATGACGAATCGGACAACGCAAACGAAGAGGCGTGCATCGCGCTAGCGGCCTGGTTGCGACGGAACGTCTGCTTTGCCGCCAGAAGCATACCTCAAGGTCCGCATACCTCATTTGGGGCAGCTATGTGCGGTTATCTATCCCAATTTGGGGGAAGCCACAGGCTTAACGATCCCGCGCGTAAATTCGAGAAACAGCTGAGCGGCAGGGCTGAGTGTCCGGTCCTTCAGCATGATGACGCTGATCGGTGGCGCCCCTACGGGAAAATTTATCGGGAGCACTTTCAATTTCACACTAGGCGGATTGAAGTGCAGGAACATGCTCCCAAGGACCCCGAGGTAGTGGCCTCGTGCCACGATGTTACTCGTGCAAAGCGCTGACCCTACGGAGACAGCTCTTTGGGGAGGATCAAGGCCAATACTGTTGAATGCCTCGATGACCAAAGCACCCACGGGGTGATCCGGTGGTGGAAGACACCATCTTTCGTTTACCAAGTCGGCCAGCCCCAGCTTTCGTCGCCGAGCCAACGGACTGTCGGCGCCTGCGACGACCCACATTCGATCGTGACAAAGGACTGAAGCTTCTAAAGCTTGATCGAGGTCACCGTGTGCAATTCGCATGATCGCAAGTTCAACCCGCCGGTTCAGCAAGTCCCGCTGCTGTAATGTCGCCGGGTCCCCGAGAGCAACGTCGAACAGCAACCTCGGATATCGTTGCGTCAGTTGGTCGATCAGTGTCGGAAGCAAACCGGTGCTCAAGTTCTCCTCACATCCGATCCGCAGTTCCCCGGCCGTCGGATCGGATAAGGTCTCTAGTTCACTCACGCTCGTCCGTAGATCATCGAAGATCGCAACGCTGCGCTTCACCAACGCCCGTCCATGAGGTGTGGGTTCGACCCCGCCAGCCACGCGGTCAAACAAACGTACGCCCACGACCTGCTCCAGCTCCGCGATCGCCTTCGATACAACGGGTTGCGAGATTGCGAGGTGTTCGGCTGCTTTCGCCATGCTGCCCCAACGGGCCACTGCAACAAGCACATTTAGTTGCCGCAATTTAAGTCGGCGACTGATCGTCTCGGAGCGTTGCGCCATGCGACATTCCAAAAAGCTATAGGCCCTGTGGAAAATAGAACTTAACGTCTATGCCAAAAGCCCACAAGGTTAGGACATTCAAGACCCCAGGAGAGCCTCAATGAATGCAATCAGATGCATCGCTCGATATATCGTAACGGCGTTGCCGTTGCTTGGCAGCGGCGTTGTGGCGGCTCACGCGGAGGGGTATCCTTCGAATCTTATCCGCATCGTGGTCCCAACCGGACCGGGGACGCCACCAGACGTCATCAGCCGGGTTATCGCAACCGAACTCGAAGCAGAGGGCTGGCGGACGGTTGTAGAGAATAAGCCCGGCGCGCTTCAAAGCATTGGTATAGCCGAGGTACTTAAGCAGCCGGCGGACGGCTACACGATCTATTCCATGAGCGTACCGACCGCGGCCGTGCCCGCCCTGATGCCGAACCTGGGGATGCGGCCAGAGGTCGATTTCATCCCCGTTATCAAGCTTTCGAAGTCTTACAACGCACTCGTGGTGCCCCCTTCTTTTCCGGCGAAGTCCATTGCCGAGTTGGTAGCCATCCTCAAGCGGGAGCCTGGAAAATACAATTTCTCATCAGCTGGATTTGGAACCCCGGCGCACCTCATCGGAGAGATGTTCAAAATGCAGACAGGCGTACAAGCAATCCACGTGCCTTATCAGCAGCAACAGCAACGTGTCGGCGACCTCATGAATGGCACCAACCATTTCGATTTTCTTGCGACAGTTACAGTAGCCGATTTCGTAGAAACCGGCCGGCTTCGCGCCCTCGGCGTGACCGCGCCTGAGCGTGTGGCTGGGCTGAAGGACGTACCGACGGTGGTCGAGCAAGGCTTTCCTGAACTGGTTCTAGAAGACTACGTGGGCTTCGCTGTCAAGAGCGGCACCCCCGGCGATATCGTGGCGACCCTTAACAAGGCGATGAACAAGGCGCTTCAGAAACCCAGGATCGTTGAAACCTTTGCCAAGCTTGGCGCAACGCCGGCGGGAGGAACGCCCGACGCGTTCGGAGCTCTGCTCACGGAGCAGGTTGCTTGCTGGGAAAGGTCATCCGAGAGTCCGGGATCAAGATGCCGCAATAGGCGACCCTTCACCCTCGACCTCATCCCGAAAGAGTATAATGCGTACGCCAGAGCAGATTCTCGGTCCTTACTTCCCGACGGGAATAAGCCCCGTGACCAGCGGCGACCTGACATCGAATAGTGGGGGTGCTGGTCGCGCGCTGGGGGAGATCGTCGAAATCGGTGGCCGCGTCGTCAATGTTGAGAACGAGCCGATTCGGGGCGCTCGAATCCTTGTTTGGCAAGCCAACTGCTTTGGCCGTTACGCACAACCCAATGATCTGACGAAAGCGCCGCTAGATCCGAACTTCCACGGATTTCTGCGAAGTCCACTCCAACGAAGCGGCTCATATCGGATCCGGACCGTGAAGCCGGGCGCATATCCAGCGATGGACGGCTGGACGCGGGCGCCGCATGTCAATCGGCGTTGGCTGCTCTCCAGCGTCATCGCCGTAACGGGGGCGCGCTGGTCGGCCGCGGCTTCCGTGGAGTCGAAGACGCTCGGCGCCCCTTTCGCCGTCCACGGCGGGGCAGATGATCAGGTTGAGCTCGTCGACCAGCCCGGCGCGCAGAAAGGCGCCATTGGCTCCGCCCCCACCTTCGAGCAACAGGCGCTTCTCGCCGAGTTCGCGACCGAGGATGCCCAAGGTGAGTTCCAGGTCGAGCTTCGATTTTCCGCCGAATACGTAGGATACGCCTTCCCTGCGCAGGCCGGCCAGGTGCGCATCCCCGACCGCCTCGGATAGGACGACCACGATCGGATCGCCGCCGATGTCGGAACGGCCCCAAGCTATCTTTCCGTTGGCATCCAGCACGATGCCATATGCCTTTGCATCGCGCCGCGCGAACCATGGCTCCCGCGCAAAGGTCTGCTGCGTCGACAGGGGATAAGGCTTACCCTTGGCGAACTCCCGGCCGGTGACGCGCCCGACGAACCAGGCGTCGCCGGCGAGTCGTCATGCAACCACTCGAACGCCTCTCCGGCCGCTCCCTTGGGACGCCAACGGCTCGGAAGCGTTCGGCCGTCGACGCTGGAGGCCATGAGGCAGATGACTTGCGGTTTCATTCGATCATCACTTTCCGTATTGCTCGTCGGTGACCTTTCTCCATCCATTCGACGACCTTGCCGTCGAGCGCTTCGGCAATGGCGACGTGCGTCATCGCGCAATCGGGCACGGCGCCATGCCAATGCTTCTCTCCCGGCGCGAACCAGACGATGTCTCCAGGACGGATGCTCTCGATCGGCCCACCCTCGCGCTGGACGCGGCCGAGGCCGGCGGAAATGAGCAACGTCTGGCCGAGAGGATGGGTATGCCAGGCGGTGCGTGCACCGGGCTCGAAGGTGACGGTCGCGCCGCCTACCCGGGCTGCGCCGGTGCCCTTGAACGGCGCATCGATCCTGACGCTGCCGGTAAAATACTGTTCGGGACCTTTCGCAGACGGCTGCGAACCGCTTCGGGTGATCTCCATCTGCGCTGTCCTTCCTGTCGTTTTCATAATGGTCGCGGAGGCCGCGATATCGAACATCTTTCGGGCAGCGATGTTCACACAACGAACGTGAAGACTTTGGCCGACCAGGCAAGCAGCTTTCTTCGTGAAATCGGCAAGAGAGGTTCTTCAACGTTTGGCTCTGCGTCAGCCAACCGCCGGCAGCTTATCGATCAGCTTATCGAGGGTGATCGGATAATTGCGCACGCGGACGCCTGTAGCGTTGTAGATCGCGTTGGCGACGGCGGCGGCGACCCCGCAAATGCCCAATTCGGCGACGCCCTTGGCCTTCATCGGCGAGGACATTGGATCGGTCTCGTCGAGGAAGATCATCTCCTGATGGGGAATGTCGGCATGAACCGGCACTTCGTACGCGGCCAGATCGTGGTTGACGAAGAAGCCGACGCGCTTGTCCACGACGAGCTCTTCCATCAGTGCGGCGCCCACTCCCATCGTCATCGCACCGATCACCTGGCTGCGCGCCGATTTGGGGTTGAGAATGCGGCCCGCGGCGCACACGGCCAGCATACGCCGAACGCGGATTTCCGCCGTCGCAATATCAACGCCGACCTCGACGAAATGCGCGCCGAAAGTCGACTGCTGGTACTTCTTATGAAGATCTCCGTATTCGATGGCATCTTCCGCACTGAGGCTGCCCTTTCGCGCGGCCTCGGCCAATGGCACGCCACGATTGCCGGCGCGAACCTCGCCTTCTGCGAACTCGGTCTCAGCTGAGTTGAAGCCGAGCTTCTGCGCGATCATCTCCCGCAGCTTCACGCACGCGGCGTAGACGCCTGCGGTGGAATTGTTGGCGCCCCATTGACCGCCCGAACCGGCTGAAACCGGGAACGTCGAGTCGCCGAGACGGACGGTCACCCGATCAAGCGGCAGGCCCATCATCTCAGCGGCGGTTTGCGCGATGATGGTGTAGGTGCCGGTGCCGATGTCGGTCATGTCGGTCTCGACGGTCACGGACCCGTCCTTTTCAAGCCGGACCCGCGCGGCGGACTTCGTCAGTTGATTGTTTCGGAACGCGGCGGCCGTCCCGACTCCCGTCATCCAGTGCCCGTCGCGGACTTGACCGGGTTCAGCGTTCCGTTTGCTCCAGCCGAAGCGCTGGGCGCCGAGCCGAAAACACTCCACAAGCTGGCGTTGCGAGAACGGAAGGCTCGGCTGTTTGTCGGTCTGCGCGTCCGCATGATTCTGGGGATCCTGCGACGAAGTGGGGCTGGGCCGGTCCGGAACGACCTGGGTATCGTTGAGAATGCGGAACTCGATCGGATCGATGCCAAGCTTTTCCGCCATTTCGTCGATCGCTATCTCGAGCGCCATCATGCCGGTGGCTTCGCCGGGCGCACGCATGGCGTTGCCCTCGGGCAGGTCGAGCACGGTGAGCTTTGTCGCCGTCATTCGGTTGGCGCCGGCGTAGAGCATCCGCGTCGGCGCAACGGCGCCGTCGGCCTTGCCGCCGGGCAGGTCGCCTGACCAGCTTTCGTGGCCGATCACCGTGATCTTGCCGTCCTTGGTCGCTCCGATCCTGACCCGCTGGATCGTTGCCGGACGGTGGGTGGTGTTGTTGAACACCAGCGGACGTTGCAGGGCGACCTTGACCGGGCGTCCGGCCGCCCTGGCTCCGAGTGCAGCGAGCAGCGCATCCGCACGCGGAAAAAGTTTGCCGCCGAACCCCCCGCCGATGAATGGCGAGATAAGACGCACCTTTTCTTTCGGGATGCCGAGCGTCTTGGCGATGTCGGCCGTATTCCAGGCAATCATCTGGTTCGAGGTCCAGAGCGTCAGCTTGTCGCCTTCCCAGGCCGCCGTCGAAGCATGCGGCTCCATCATCGCATGCGCCTCGTCGGGCGTTGTGTAGGTGGCATCGAGCTGGACCTGCGCCGATGAGAATGTGCCCTCAAAATCGCCGACCGCGCTGTCGCCGGCCCCCCCGGTAATTTTCTGCGGCTTCGCAGCGCCTAATTCGCTCGACAGGTCAAAAGCGCCGTCCGCGCGGACGTAATCGACTTTGACCAACTGCGCTGCGGCACGGGCCTGCTCGAAGGTCTCCGCGACGACGACGGCGACGGCCTGGTGATAGTGCTGGATCTCGGGACCTCCCAACAACTTGGCGGTGTTGAGATTGCCCTTGTCGAGCTTGCCGGCATTCTCCGCCGTGACGATGGCAAGCACGCCAGACGCGGCCTTGGCGCTCGCGAGGTCGATCGATGCGATGCGGCCCTTGGCGATCGCCGAGCCGACCACGTAGCCGTAGGCGGGATTCGCCACGGCGTCGTGCCGTTCATAAGCGTAGGGCGCCGTTCCGGTGGTCTTCAGTCGACCGTCGATCCGGTCCACGGGCTTGCCGACGATCTTCAATTGGTCGATCGGATTGGTGGTCGCTGGTGTTTCGAACTTCATGGGATCTAGCCTTTCGCTTCCGCCAACACTGAGGCGAGCGTGCGCTCGGCCAGCGAGACCTTGAACGCATTCTGATCGGTCGGTTGCGCACCTGCCAGAAGCTGCGCCGTCGCCGCCCTGGCGCCGCGCGGCAGTTCGCGCTCCGCGGCTTCTACCCGCCATGGCTTGTGGGCGACGCCTCCGAGCGCGACGGATCCGCTGCTGTCGCGCTGCACGATGGCTGCGACCGAAACCAGCGCGAAGGCGTACGACGCGCGGTCCCGGACCTTGCGGTAGATGTGCGTACCGCCGACAGGCTTCGGCAGCGAGACCGCCGTGATGAGCTCGCCGGGCACAAGCACCGTCTCGATCTGCGGAGTGTCACCCGGCAGCCGATGGAAGTCAGCGATCGGGACCGAACGTGCCGATCCATCGGGGCGCACGGTCTCGACTTTCGCGTCGAGGGCGCGCATGGCGACCGCCATGTCGCTCGGATGGGTTGCAATGCAGGCATCACTTCCGCCAATGATGGCGTGTTGCCGGCTGAAGCCGCCGATCGCCGAACAGCCGCTATCCGGCTGGCGTTTGTTGCATGGCATGTTGGTGTCGTAAAAATAGGGACAGCGGGTTCGCTGCAGAAGGTTGCCCGCCGTAGTCGCCTTGTTGCGCAACTGGCCGGACGCGCCGGCAAGCAAGGCACGCGAGAGCACTGCGTAGTCCCGCTTCACACGTTCATCGGCGGCGAGATCCGTGTTGCGGACCAGTGCTCCGATGCGCAATCCGCCGTCCGGCAACGCTTCGATCTTGTCGAGCGCCAGACGGTTGACGTCGATGAGGTGGGCCGGCTTCTCGATCTCGAGCTTCATCAGATCGAGCAGATTGGTGCCGCCCGCGATGAACTTTGCGTCCGGGACTCGTGCAGCAGCCGCTGCGGCCTCAGCGGGCGATTTGGCGCGTTCATAGGTGAATGATTTCATGACGGCCTCCCGGCAACCTCGGTGATCGCCTCAGCGATGTTGGAGTAGGCTCCGCAGCGGCAGATGTTGCCGCTCATGCGTTCGCGCAGCTCGGCGTTCGTCAATTGTGCCGGCGCGTTCAGATCGACGGTGACATGGCTCGGGATCCCGGCCTTGATCTCGTCGAGGACGGCTACCGCGGAGCAGATCTGGCCAGGCGTGCAGTAGCCGCACTGGTAGCCGTCGTGTTTGACGAACGCCGCCTGCATCGCGTGCAGGTTGTCGGGCGTGCCGAGTCCCTCGATCGTCGTGACACTGTCGCCGTCATGCATCACAGCCAGCGACAGGCAGGAGTTGATCCGCCGTCCGTCGACGATCACCGTGCAAGCGCCGCATTGACCGTGGTCGCAACCCTTCTTGGAACCCGTCAGATGCAGGTGCTCGCGCAGCGCATCGAGGAGCGTGGTGCGGGTATCGAGTTCCAGGTCCCGTGGCAAGCCGTTGACCGTGAACGAGACCCGACTGTTCGCAAGACCATCGGTGATGGCCGGGACTGCGGGCGGGCTGGTCTGAGCTTGGGAAGGCGACGATTTGACGCCAAGGGCCACAGTAGCGGCGGTTCCCATCAACATGTTCCGCCTAGAAAGCTCGAATGTGCCAAGTTTGTGCATTTCACGGGTTCCGTCGCTTGCTGAAGTCTTGAATCAACGTCGGTGGCGCCGAATGTTCCCCACAAGGAAAAATCCGTGGGGGCCGCGAGATCGGCGCGTTATTTCGACGCAAGATCGCCGAACCAGTAAGAGGCAGTGACTCCACCATCCATGAGGAAGTCGCTGCCGGTGATGAAGGCGCCGTCGGCGCCCATCAGGAGAGCCCCCACGGTCCCGACCTCATCCGGCGTTCCGGCCCGGCCGGTCGGACACAAATCGATCATGCGCCGGTAGCCTTCTCCTCGCGGGCCTGACAGTTCGTCCTTGGCGAGCGGAGTGATGATGATGCCTGGGCTGATGGTGTTCACCCGCGCACCGCGTTTACCCCACCTCACCGCTTCGGCCATGACCCGCAGCGAATTGCAGCGCTTGGATATCTGATAGGCATGGAGGGGATCCGTCACCGGATCAGGCTGCAACATGGCAAGCGAAACAGCTCGTCGGCAGGTGTCGTTGCAAGAGCCTTGTCCTGTTCGGCCGTCAGCGCCGGCAGGCGATGGCCGGACATCGAAGCGATGACGACGCAAGAGCCGCCCTGGGCAATGACATTGCCGAATTCCTCGAGCACTAGTGCCGTCCCGTAGAGGTCGACATTCAGGATGACTGCCGGCGGTGCCTGTGACGGCGAGACGCCGGCGGCGTGAATGACGCCGGAGCGCTCGCCGATCGCCGTCGCTGTCTCAACGAGCGCGTGGACCGACTCGCGCGAAGACACATCGACGGTCGCGGTACTCACCTCGAAGCCGGCTTCGCTCAGCACCTTTGCCGCCGCGTCGGCATTCTCCGGACGCAGGTCGGCCAGCAAAACGTGCTTGCCCGCGCTGACGCGCCGCGCGATCGCTTGGCCGATTGATCCGGCTCCGATGACGACGATAACGTTGGTCATGGCACTTTCCCTTCTCGAAAATGGCGACCGGTTGTCGCCGTTGCATTCGTTGTCCGCGCTTTCTCTTCAGGCCGCGGCTGCCGCCCGGTGCGCGGCGACCTTTGCAAGATCGTCGCGGACGCGTTGCGGCTCCTCCGCAAGTGGCATGTTGGGCAGGTCGCGCACTCCATCGAGCGCCCCCTCCGGGTCGGCATCGAGCCGGGCGAACAGCGCGTCGAAGTCGTGCGTGGCGGCGCCCGTATCGGCGACCAGCTCGAACGTCTTGCGCAAAGCCAGGTCGGAGCGGAGGCTGTTGACCAGCACTTGCGCGATCTGCCGACGCGCTATGACCCCATCGCTACTGTGCCGGCGTGCCGCCGATCGCCCTGTAGCAGGACGAGCCAGTGCTGATCCTTGGCGTTGTAATCGAACCAGCCGGGACGTGCGATCGTGTACGGCATGCCGCTCGCGCGGACGAGCCGCTCCGACCGCCGCTTCCAGTCATGGGCCTCGGTCGTGCGGTTGTAGCTGCCCACTCGATCGGTCACCCCGATGGATGTCATCAGGGCGATCCTCACGTTCTTTGAACTCAGCGCCGCAAGGACATTGCGCACGCCACCATAGTCGACCGTCTCCGCACCAGCTTTGCCCAGGCCATCGGAACCGAGCGTGAAAACGATTGCGTCGATACCGTCGACGACATCACCAAGCGTATCCGGGCGGGTCACGTCGCCGACGACCACCTGCGCCCGAGAGTTGACCTGGCGAGCCTTGCACTCCGTACGCACCAAGGCGCGAACGACGTGGCCCTGACCGAGAGCTTCCTCGACAAGCAGGCGCCCGATGCTTCCGGTCGCGCCAACAACCAACACGGTAAGGGGTGCTTCGGTCATTTTGAGTTTCCTTTTTGCCCTTCAGGCTCGCTGCGCTCGGCTCCGATGCAACGCGTCTGCAGCCTTGACGACTACAAGTACCGTTCGTTTCCGGTTCCTCGCGCACCCTGGATTTCGATCGTCGATGCAGCAGCGTCGATCTCACGCAGGTCGTCGGCGGTGAGATCGATCTCGATCGACGCGAGATTCTCATCGAGATGGCTGAGCTTGCGCGTGCCGGGGATAGGCACGATCCAGGGTTCTTGCGCCAACAGCCATGCCAACGCGATTTGTGCCGGGGTCGCTTTCTTGCTCTCGGCAATCTGCACCAACAGATCAACCAGAGCCTGGTTGTTCTTCATGGCTTCAGGCGTGAACCGAGGAAACCACGACCTCACGTCGGATTTCGCGAAGGTCGAGTCTGGGGCGACCTTTCCCGTCAGGAAACCTTGTCCGAACGGGCGCCACGGCACGAAGCCAATTCCGAGCTCCTCGCAGGTTGGCAGCACTTCTGCTTCCGGATCCCGCGCCCATAACGAATACTCGTTCTGAACTGCGGCGACTGGCCGAACGGCGTGAGCCCGGCGGATGGTCTTGGCTCCGGTCTCCGACAGACCGAAGTGCTTCACTTTGCCTTCGGCGACGAGGTCCTTCACGGCGCCCGCGACCTCTTCGATCGGCACGTTCGGATCGACGCGATGCTGATAGAGCAGATCGATGCGGTCCGTCTTCAGGCGCCTTCGACAACCCTCTTGATATGTTCCGGACGACTGTCAAAGCCGCGCCGCTCGCGCGTCGCAGGATCGATGTCGAACCCGAATTTCGTGGCGATCACGACCCGATCGCGAACGGGAGCCAAGCCTTCGCCGACCAGTTCCTCGTTGGCGAACGGACCGTACACTTCCGCCGTATCGAAAAAGGTCACTCCGCGCTCGAACGCCGTCCGCAACAGCGCGATCGTGGCCTGCTTATCTTCGGGTGGGCCGTAATTGCCGGTCATTCCATGCAGCCCAGCCCCAAAGCCGAGACCTTGAGACCGCTTCTGCCAAGTTCACGCATTTTCATGTTCTAAACTCCTGTCAGTCAGTCGTGCCGGTGCACCGCCGGTCAGCGGTCGATCGCGGCATCCAGCGCAGTCGAAAGCGGCGCGCCCTTGATGTCGATGCTGGAGAAGGCGCTATCGATCTCGCCCAGGTCTTCGGTGGACAGCTCGACGTTCGCAGCGGCCAGGTTGTCGTCCAGATGCGCAAGCTTGGTGCCGCCAGGGATCGGTACGATCCAAGGTTTCTGGGCCAGCAGCCACGCCAGCGCGATCTGAGCCGGGTGTGATGCCCTTTTGGGCGGCGAGCTCCATGAGGAAATCGACAATTCTGAAGTTGGCTTCCAGCGCTTCAGGGGTGAAGCGCGGAAAGTCTTTCCTGAGGTCGTCCGGATCGTCGAATTTCATGTCCCTTGTGATGGCGCCCGTCAGGAATCCCTGACCGAGCGGTCCCCAGGCGACCAGGCCGATGCCGAGCTCTTCACACAGTGCGAACTTCGTTTCTTCCGGTTCGCGCATCCATGAAAAGCTAGCCGAGTATGCACCAAACTTCATTGGCGCGTGAGCCGCGTGAAACATAAATTCAATGTCTCTCCGGTGGCGACGCGAGTCGCTGAATGGGAAGCGAGCGGCGTTCCATACCGAACTGGCGCTCCGCAGCAAGAGACCGAAAATCGCGCTGCAACTATGCGATTCCTATAACGTTGCTGGCGCGAGCGTCGCAAAAACAGTTGCGCGCAATGGCAATACCGACCCTAAGAAATGCGGACGAGGCACAGGGTCGCGTGTCGGTTGCCCGTTGATCTATCCCAAATAGCCTATCGAAAAGGCGCAATAGTTGTTTCGACATAACCACGCGCAAAAGGAGGAGCGCTCTGAGTAGTTTCGATCTTCGTGACAACCTTGGCGCCCAGTTCCGAATGATCACGGATGACAACCTGATTGACATTGCCCTTGAACAGCAATTGCTGACCAAGATCTGCGCAGGGAGCCGCGGGAACTGTACGGTGGCTTTCCGGTCGGCGCCAAGCCGCGCGATGGCGGGCAGCGCTGCGATATTTGGAGTCTCCGCGCCGCCGGCCATCGGTCATGCCCGATCCTGTGGCGTTTCCTGCGAGATGGTGGACGCATCTGTCGCCCGTTCCACAGCGAATGCCCCCTTTCCCTTTGCGGCCCAGAGCACCCGCGCCTGTTCGCCGTGATTGCTTTTGAGCCTGTCTGCCATCCAGAGCAGCGCGCCGAGGATGATGGCGCGATCATCGCCGGTCAGGTCCACCACACCAGCTTTGACGACGAGGCCGCCCAGTTCAATCAGGTGCCGCGTGCGCTTGCGGCGCTCGACTTGCCATGCGCGCATATCATGCCGCGCCCTTGTTGCCTGTTGACGGTTGCGCGCCGCCCGGTTGCGCTCGAGCGCCGCCAGTGTGGCGCTCAGCTGCCGGAGCAGTTCGCCGCGCCCGGCTCTGAAAGAACGCAGCTCCTCGCCTGGCCCATGCCTCCCTCTTTCCAGCATCTTTGGTCTCAGTCAGCACGATCAGCGCGCCTGCCAGTTCATCGACGCTGAGGCTGTCTGCCCCGGTGGCGATGACCAACTCGCCGAGCTGCTGCACCTTGCGGCTCTTGAGGTCGCGCGCCTTGTCCTGAAGCGCTTTCAGTTCCCCGTCGAAATCCCGCGGCTTGCGCATCACGTCCTCCAGCAATGTTGATGGAGCGATGATAGTTGAGCCCTGGGCATAATGCTTTAACGTCGCCGGGACGGCTTGAGACGGTGTAGTCCCGCCCGAGAATTTTTCGAGGGAGGGCGCGCTTATACGTCGTTCCGACGTGCGCTTGACCGTGCCACTGATCCGATCGCGATGGCGATCTATCATCTTCACGTCAAGGTCATTGGCCGCAAGGCCGGGAGCAGCGCGGTGGCGTCAGCCGCCTACCGCTCGGGCTCGCGGCTGCGCGACGAGCGGCTTGATCGCAGCCACGATTTTTCCGCAAAGCGCGGCGTCGTCCATTCCGAGGTGCTGCTGCCGGAGAACGCGCCCGCTGTGTGGAAGGACCGCGAACGGCTCTGGAACGATGTCGAGGCGTTCGAAGTCCGCAAGGACGCCCAGCTTGCCCGCGAGGTGGAATTCGCGCTTCCCCGCGAGATGACCCAGGCTCAGGGCATCGAGCTGGCCCGCGACTTCGTGCAGGCTGAGTTTGTGGACCGGGGCATGATCGCCGATCTCAATGTGCATTGGGATATGGCGGAGGATGGAAGCCCCAAACCGCATGCCCATGTCATGCTGACAATGCGCGCGGTGGACGAGAACGATTTCGGCCCGAAGGTGCGGGACTGGAACCGCACGGAGATGGTCGAGCGCTGGCGCGAACGCTGGGCGGAGCTCGCCAATGAGCGCCTGGCCGAACTCGACATTGACGCGCGCATCGACCATCGCAGCCTAGAGGCGCAGGGCATCGCGCTGGAGCCGCAAAGCCAGATCGGTGCGCCCGCCAAAGGTATCGAGGACCGGCGCATCGAGGGCGAAGGGATCGAGGCCGACCGCGCCGAGATGCACCACGAGATTGCGCGCGTCAATGGCGCGCGGATCATCGCCGATCCTTCGCTTGCATTGCACGCGATCACTCATCAGCAATCGACCTTCACAAGCCGCGACATGGCGAAGTTTGCGCATCGTCACAGCGACGGCATCGACCAGTTTAATAAGGTCATGGGTGCGATGCGCGGAGCGCCCGATCTGGTCGAACTCGGCAGGGACGGGCGCGGCGATAGTCGCTTCACTACCCGGCAGATGATCGAGGCGGAACAACGCCTGCACCGCGCAGCGGAATTGATGGCCGAGCGGGAACGCCATGAGGTGAATGACAGGCACCGCCAAGCCGCTTTGGCACCTGGCGAACAGCGCGGCCTTGTCCTGTCCCGCGAGCAGGCCGACGCGCTGACGCATGTCACGGACGGGCGCGATCTTTCGATCGTGGTCGGCTATGCCGGGACCGGCAAGAGCGCCATGCTGGGCGTGGCGCGGGGGGCATGGGAAGCGGCGGGTTATGAGGTTCGCGGTGTCGCTCTTTCCGGCATCGCTGCGGAAAATCTCGAAAGCGGATCGGGCATTGCGTCCCGCACCATCGCCAGCATGGAACATGGCTGGGGACAGGGTCGCGATCTTCTCACTGCGCGCGACGTTCTGGTAATCGACGAGGCGGGCATGGTCGGCACGCGCCAGTTGGAGCGCGTCCTATCGCATGCGGCAGAGGCCAACGCGAAAGTCGTGCTGGTTGGCGATGTCAAGCAGTTGCAAGCCATCGAAGCTGGCGCGGCGTTCCGGTCCATCCATGAACGTCACGGCGGGGCCGAAATCGGCGAGGTGCGCCGCCAGCGCGAGGACTGGCAGCGCGATGCCACGCGCGATCTGGCGACCGGCAGGACCGGCAATGCGCTCGAAGCCTACCGCTCCCGAGGCATGGTGCATGAGGCGGCAACACGCGAGCAGGCGCGCGGCGATCTGATCGAGCGCTGGGATCGCGACCGGCAGGCAGCACCGAAGCGCAGCCGGATCATTCTCACCCACACCAACGACGAGGTCCGCGCCCTCAACGAGGCTGCGCGGGAGCGGATGCGGGTTGAGGGTGGTCTTGGGGATGACGTGCGCCTGACGGTCGAGCGCGGCGAGCGCCGCTTCGCCAGCGGGGACCGCGTCATGTTCCTGCAAAACGAGCGCGGACTCAGCGTGAAGAACGGCACGCTTGGAACCATCGAACAGGTCAGCGCGCAATCCATGGCCGTGCAGACCGACGATGGCCG
Organism: Bradyrhizobium sp. URHC0002; assembly: GCF_054059515.1. Taxonomy (NCBI): domain Bacteria; kingdom Pseudomonadati; phylum Pseudomonadota; class Alphaproteobacteria; order Hyphomicrobiales; family Nitrobacteraceae; genus Bradyrhizobium; species Bradyrhizobium sp. URHC0002. The sequence continues at coordinate 123,332 of NZ_JBSSCF010000001.1, forward strand.
ATCCGTTCGCTTCGACCTCAGGGATTATAACCGGATCGACCATGGCTATGCCGCGACCATCCACAAGGCTCAGGGCATGACGGTGGACCGCGCCCATGTGCTGGCGACGCCAGGCATGGACGTCCATGGCAGCTATGTCGCCTTGTCGCGGCACCGCGACGGTGTGGACCTGCATTATGGCCGTGACGATTTTGCCAGTCGGGACCGGCTTGTCCGCACCCTGTCGCGCGACCGGGCCAAAGACATGGCCTCGGATTACGAACGCGCCGATCCGGCCCAAAACTATGCCGAGCGGCGTGGGATCACCTTCCGCGAGCGCCTGGCCGAGATCGTGCGCAAGGTCGTTCCGGAAAAGTTGCGCGGCATGTTCGATGGCCTGCGCCCGTCTGCCGAAGCTGTGCCTGGCACAGGCAGCGCGCGGAGGCCGCAACGGGAAGCGCCGGAAAGGAAGGTGGTGGAAGACCCGGAAGCGGCGCTGCGTAAGGCCCGCACGAAGGCTCTCATCCGTCATGCCCGAGCCGTGAATGCGATCTTCGATATGCAGGAGCAGGGCGGCAAGGCCAGCCCGGAGCAGGTGAAGGAATTGCAGGAGGCCCGCAAGGTCTTCGAGGAGGTGCGGCCGTACGGCTCGCACGACGCCGAAGCGGCCTACAAGAAGAACCCGGAACTCGCGCTTGAAGCCGCTTCGGGCAACTCCGCCCGCGCCGTCCGCGCTCTCCAGCTCGAGACCGAGTTGCGCACCGATCCCGGCCGCCGTGCCGACCGTTTCGTGGAACGCTGGCAGAAGCTCGACCAGGCCAGCCAGCGCCACTATCAGGCGGGCGACATCTCCGGCTACAAGGCGACGCGCTCGGCGATGGGCGACATGGCCAAAAGCCTTGAACGCGATCCGCAACTGGAATCCATCCTCGCCAACCGCAAGCGAGAGCTCGGCATATCGTTCGAATCAGGCCGCCGACTCGGCCAGGAATTGGCTTTCACTCACGGCCTCGACATCGGCAGAGGCCGCGGCATCGGAATTTGATCCATCCATCTGCCGCCGTCTCGACGCCACGCTACGACGGGTCGAACAACCCTCTTGCCCGCCTACACTTGCTTGTCCTGTCTGGGCTCAGAGGCCCTCAGAAGTAGCCAGCAGGAGGCAGCGCAGCTATGCGCGAACCAGAACGTATCATCCGCCTCATAACCGTTCTTTCCCGGACCGGGCTGTCCCGGTCCACCATCTACCGCAAGATCGCCGAGGGCACGTTCCCGCCGCAGATCAGGATCAGCGTCAACGGGAGCGGCTGGCATGAGTCCGACATCAACCGCTGGATTGCTGATCCCGTCGCATGGCGACCGAAGCGCGAGTTCGATGCGGCCAGATGACGTCCGCGGTCGGCTTGCTGCCGGCGACAGTGAACCGGACCGGCGTCAGGCAGTAAAGGCGGACGCTATCGCGCCCCCGCTTCGCGGCTTCGGCCTTGACGGCCTGACGCCGCCCCGGTTTGGGCTCTCCGAGCAGACAAGGGCAGATTGGAAGCGGTCACGCTTCCAATCCGGGACGGAAAGCAGCGGAGCTTGCCGGCGAAAAATTTCCCCAGACTAAATCCCAGACTAAACGCAAATTTTAGTCCGGGGGACGTACTGAAAATCGACGACACATGAAGAAGATAGCTGGCGCGCCCGGAACGATTCGAACGTCCGACCCTCAGATTCGTAGTCTGTCGGCGGCTCGCGCAGGCGGAGTTGAGCTCAACGACATTCGGAGCAACCCACCTATTTGCACGACTTGGCCACCGATTCAACGACCTCAGCATCAACTTGTTCACCTCGGGTCAGCCCTCTGCGACCGTGATGGTTCGTCCGAGCTCATTGCTCGATTGGCCGTGAGAGAAATTTTCGATGCGTGTCATTGATCCGGCGGATTTCTTGTTTGAAAACGAGGTGCTCGAGCGATGGCCTATGCTCACGAAGGCGGAGCTGCGGCGCGCCCGCCGAGCGAACCCGCCAAGGATCGAGTTCTACAGTTTCCGAAAGAAAAGCGGCGGGCCTCGCTATACGCCAGAGCAGGTGCAGAGCTACATTGACCGTACATATCTTAGGATATCTGAATGCCCGCAATTAGACAGCAGGGCGCCTCACCAGGCACTCAGCAGCAGTGGAGATTCGAGCTCGGCGGCTACTATCTCGAGCGCCCCCATCCAGAGCATCTCGGCTTCTGGTACGCTTGCAGATATGACCCCGGAACTCGCCAAGTCCGCCGCAGAAGTCTTAAGACAACAGATTTCGAAGAGGCCAAAGTCAGGCTTGCGGCGCTTGTCGCGTCCGCTCCCAGCAGCGCGAACCGGGTAGGACCACCCGGACCCGACCAGATCCTCAGTGTGGCCGCGCTCAAGGCATATCTCGACGAACGCGGGTCACACATTGCATCAGAGGGTGCGGCCGAGCGGGCGGTGGAGCTGTTCACGGACTATCTTGCCAGCATAAGCAAGATCGATGCACCTGTCGCATTTTGGACGCCAGCCCGGCAGCTCGAGTTGGCTAAATGGTGCGTCGAAAAACACCGGCATTCCGCGGGCTACATCGAACGGTTGTTCAATGTGATGAGATCTGCATTCAACGACGCATGCGTCACCAAAATTCGATTGGATGCCGTCGGTAACAAGGTCGAGACGGCGCTGATGAGCCACGCGCCGAAAATAGTGTGGAAACGTGAGGCAATCGCTACTGAACTCAAAATCCCAGCACGTCGGCCGCGACCGGCGACACTCTCCGTCGAGCAGATGGCCGCGGTGCTGGAATCACTCAAAACCCCCCATCTCTTCCGTTTCGCCATAATAAGTCTGTGCACATGGGCTCGGCCACAAGCCATCATCGATTTCGATCCGGCAACTCAGGTTGATTGGAACGGTGGCTTGATTGATCTCGCTCCGATCGGTTGGGTACCCACGAAGAAGCGCCGGCCCCGCCAGCCGCTCACGGGGTGCCTCGCGGGCTGGCTGCCGGTCTGGAACATAGAAGATGAGGCTCGGCGAGCGGCCGCCCTTGCCGCGGATCGGACCCCACCTGAGCTCGGACTCATCGTGTACAAGGGCAAGCGTGTCGCAACCGTGAAGCGCGCCTTTCGACGTATCGGCGCAGAGCTCGGACTGATGGGGTTTTCGCAGTACAGCTTGCGCCATTTCATGGCCGACCAAATAAAGAAGCTTTTCCGGAATGTGCCGCGCGAGCAGCGCTCATTGTGGATGGGTCACGTCGTGCGTGACGGCTCGCGCACAACGGCGAATTACGAGTCAGACGATCCGGAAATGCTCGCGGATGTCGCGCTGGCCACCGATTGCGTAATCGCACTAATCCAGCAGCACTGCGGCAGGCCGCTATTTGCTGTTGACGTACTGTTGACGAAGAAGGATTTGCACGCGATCGGGGCGAGGGTGATTCCAGAAATGCTGAGAAAACAGAGAGTTGGTGGTGGGCGCGACAGGGATCGAACCTGTGACCCCTACCATGTCAAGGTAGTGCTCTCCCGCTGAGCTACGCGCCCTGGAAATGGAATGACCTTGTCATCCCGCTCCAGCTTTAATCGTATTGGGTGGGGTCCGTATATCGGCTCCAAAGCGCGCCCGCAAGGACGCTTGGACGTAATTTCTGATGTGATTTCGACGGAAATCGAGGCCGAATCAGGCCGCCAGCATCTTGTTCACTTCGCTGACCAGTTCACGCAGGTGAACCGGCTTGGCCAGCACCTTGGCGTTCTTGGGCGCTTCCGAATCGGAATTCAGCGCCACCGCAGCAAAGCCGGTGATGAACATGATCTTGATGTCGGGGTCGAGTTCCGAGGCCCGGCGCGCCAGCTCGATGCCGTCCATTTCGGGCATCACGATATCGGTGAGCAGCATCTCGAATGGCTCCTCGCGCAGCCGTTGATAGGCCGACAAGCCATTGTCGTGGGGCGAGACCTGAAACCCCGCGTTTTCCAGCGCCTTGACCAGGAAGCGGCGCATGTCGTTGTCGTCTTCGGCGAGGAGAATCTTGTGCATGGCGGTCAGTCATCGAGCCTGGCTTGGAGGATCATTGGCGCCCACTAAGCCCGACAGAGGGTAAATTTCAGTTAAAAGGTAACGGTGTCTTGGCGGCGGCGGGCGGCGCTATTTCTGTAGCGAAATGTACCAAGATAGATCAAGGCGGCGCTTTTCAGGCGTTTGCGACACCTTCCAGTAGTTCAGCGGCTTTTTTCGCTTGGCAGAATGATTACGATTACGGACAATACATCCTTACAAAGCCCTGCCCTTCGGCAGAATCGGTCGCATGGTCGATTCCGCCGAAGGGAAATGCGGACATTCAAGGGACGGCGCCCCACGATGACCCAGTTTGATGGCGAGCTGTCGCCCCCGTTCGAGATCGTGGAGCCCGCGCATTGGCGTGCGCCGATCATCTTCAACTCGCCCCATTCCGGATCGGTGTATCCGCTCGAGTTTCTCAACGCGTCCCGGATCGACCTCGCCGCGCTGCGCCGCTCCGAGGATTCGTTCATGGACGAGTTGATTGGAGACCTGAGCGAGCAGGGCTTTCCGACCGTCCGGGTCAATTTCCCCCGCTCCTATGTCGACGTGAACCGCGAGCCCTATGAGCTCGATCCGCGGATGTTCACCGGGCGCCTGCCGAGCTTCGCCAATACCCGCTCGATGCGGGTGGCCGGCGGCCTCGGCACCATCCCGCGAGTGGTCGGGGACGGGCAGGAAATCTATCGCGAACGGCTTTCGGTGGACGACGCGCTGGGGCGGATCGAGGCGCTCTACAAGCCGTATCACCGCGCGCTGCGGCGGCTGATCAACAAGGCCCATCAGGCGTTCGGGACCGTGATCCTGGTGGATTGCCATTCGATGCCGTCGGTGGGCGTCTCGCGCGACGAGCCGCGGCGGCCCGACATCGTGATCGGCGACCGCTACGGCACCAGTTGCGCCAGCCTGCTGCCCGATGTCGTCGAGGAAATCATGAGCAAGCTCGGCTATTCGATCGGCCGCAACAAGCCCTATGCCGGCGGCTTCATCACCGAGCACTACGGCAACCCGGCCAGCGGACTGCATACCGTGCAGCTCGAGCTCAACCGTGCGATCTATATGGACGAGCGGCGGCGCGAGCGCAGCCCGCGCTTTGCGCAAGTGGCCACCGATTTCGCCGCGCTCGCCGACGCACTGGCGAAGGTGCCGCTCGGGGATCTCGGGCCGTTCCAGGCGGCGGCGGAGTAGACTCTAACTTCATCATTCCGACTTGCGCTGCGCGTCGTCCTCAGATCTGCCATTGCACATCGGGGAATAACGAGCAGAGAGAAATTCGCCCAAGAAAAAAGGGCCGCTTGAATGAACAAGCGGCCCAAGTCTAGGGAGGAAACGCCCAAGGAGGGCAGCGATAGGGCGAGGCCCTACCGCACCGCAACAATATGCGGCCGCGCTGCACAAAACGCAAGGGTTTTCGGTTCGGTTTGTATCCAAAGTGGAACAGGCTGGCGGATCGGCAACACCGCTCCGACATGAGTTTTAAGCAAGCAAAATCAATATGTTATGAGGACACCTGGCCAAGTCCCGGCCCCACTGCAGTGCTGGTATGCCAAAACTCGCAACTTCGTGATGGCAGGGCTAACCAAAAATCCACGCTTAAACGAAGCCTTTTCGAAAGCCGATTCGAAAGCCAGTTCGTAATACGAATGGGAATAACGCGCCGTTGGCGGTGCGCGACGGTGCGGATTGAGCTAGGCAAGAGGCAAGAATTCTTTCTCTAGTGCGGTAAGGGACAGCCGTGACGGTCATCGATTTCACAGCCTTCATCGGCCGCCTCGCGACTGCGTCCGGCGAAACCATCCTGCCGTTCTTCCGGACCTCGCTCTCGATCGACAACAAGAGCGCCAGCGACTTCGATCCGGTCACCGAGGCCGACCGCGCCGCCGAAGCGGTGATGCGCCGCCTGATCAAGGCCAACTTTCCCGAGCACGGCATCGTCGGCGAGGAGTTCGGCAACGAGCGCGAGGACGCCGAATATGTCTGGGTGCTCGATCCCATCGACGGCACCAACTCCTTCATCGCGGGATTTCCGATCTGGGGCACACTGATCGCGCTCCTGCACAAGGGCACGCCGGTGTTCGGCATGATGCACCAGCCCTATATCGGCGAGCGCTTTTCCGGCGATTCCGGCTCGGCGCAGTATTCCGGGCCGTCCGGTGAGCGGCGGCTGACGGTGCGGCGCTGCGCGACGCTGAAGGAAGCGACCTCCTTCACCACCAGTCCACTGCTGATGAACGCCGCCGACCGCGAGATCTTCGGCCGGGTCGAGAGTGCGGTAAAGCTGTCGCGCTATGGCGGCGACTGCTATTCCTACTGCATGCTGGCGGCCGGCCATCTCGACCTCGTGATCGAGACCGAACTCAAGCCCTACGACATCGCAGCCTTGATCCCGATCGTCACCGGCGCCGGCGGCGTCGTGACCGACTGGGAAGGCAAGCCCGCCCAGAGCGGAGGCCGCATCGTCGCGGCCGGCGACCCCCGCCTGCACGAGGCCACGCTGAAACTTCTCAACAGCTAGGGACACCACCGCGCAGGGCCCGATGGATGCATTGATCGTCGTCGATATGCAGGTCGGGCTCCTCGCCGGGCAGCCGAAGCACGATCTGCACGGCGTCATCGGGCGCATCAACCTGCTCGCGGCCAAAGTCCGCGAACGGTCAGGCCGCGTCATCTTTGTCCAGCACTGCGGCGGCAAGGGAGATGATTTCGAGCCGGAAACGCCGGGTTGGGCCCTGCTTCCAGAACTGCGCCGCGACCCTGCCGATGTCGTGATTCGGAAGACCCTGAACGATCCTTTTGCCGGGACCGAACTCTCCGCCCGCCTGCAAGCGATCGCGCCGGACCGGGTCCTCGTCGCGGGATGGGCGACGGATTTTTGCGTCGATGCGACTGTGCGGTCCGCTGTTTCAAACCATTACGATGTCGTCGTGGTCGCGGACGCCCACACCTTGAACGACCGTCCCCACCTCGACGCGGCGAGCGTCATTCGTCACCACAACTGGGTCTGGGGCAATCTGATCACGCAACGATCGGTCAGGCTCGCGCGCACCGACGAACTCATGCTTTGACGAGGCGCGGCTCCGGTCCCAGCCGACAAAACCTTGCATCGAACACTTCATCGCGTACGATGCCCGCCAACGCGCACGACAGATGCGCCGTCGGGGAGTAGTCATGAGACTGCTGAGCAAGCTGCTTGCCGGACTGACGCTGCTGTTGTTACCCGCCCTGGCCTCGGCCCAGGACTTCCCCGCAAAACCCATCAAGCTGATCGTGCCGTTCCCGGCCGGGGGTCCCAACGACATCATCGCGCGCCTGGTCGGCCAGCGCATGTCGGAAATCACCAGGCAGCCGGTGCTGATCGACAATCGCGGCGGCCAGGCCGGCGTGCTCGGCACCGATGCGATCGCCAAGGCAGCCCCCGACGGCTACACGATCGGGATCGTTAGCGCGAGCGCGCTGGTCATCAACCCGACGATGGAGAAGGTGCCCTACGACGTGACGAAGGATCTTGCGCCCGTCACGCTGGTGGCGACGGTGCCGGAAATGCTTGTCGTCGCCAGCAACGTGCCCGCCAGCGACATGAAGGACCTGGTCGCGCTCGCCAAGGCCCAGCCGGGGAAACTCAATTTCGCATCCGCCGGCGTCGGCGGCCTGCCGCATCTTGCCGGTGAATTGCTCAAGCTGACGGCCAGGATCGACATTGTGCACGTGCCCTACCGGGGCGCGGCGCCCGCCATCAACGATCTGCTCGGCCAGCAGGTGCAGATGGCGTTCCTCGATTTGCCGGTGCTGCTGCCGCATATCAAGGCGGGCACCCTGCGCCCGATTGCGCTTGGCGCTCCGCAACGCGCGCCCACCTCACCTGACGTACCGACCACCGCGGAGGTCGGCATGCCAGGCCTCCTGATCGAAAACTGGTACGGCATGGTCGCGCCGGGCGGGACGTCCGAGGCGATCGTCACCACTCTGAACCGTATCGCCAACGAGGCGATGAACGACCCGCAGGTGAAGCAGAAGCTCGCCGATCAGGGCCTGACGGTTGCCGGCGACACGCCGGGGCATTTTCGCGACTACATCGGAGCCGAGACCCAGAAGTGGGCGCACGTCATCAAGGCCGCTGGCCTTGCCACGGGCAAATGAGGTCAGGCTTCCGCCCATCGAGAATCAAGGCGTCCACGCAATTCCCCGAACGGAATCATGATGTGGCTTCGGAACGCTTCGCGTTCCCATAGCGCGGCATCCCCCGACTTTTAAGCATGTCGGTCTCCTCCCGGCCTTCAACGCGGCGCGCACTTGCGCAGATGCTCGGCCAATTGCTGCGCCGGCTTGGGCAACGCCCGAAAGCTCCGCGTGCAGATCACGAGCCGCCGGTTGGCCCAGCTATCCCTGATCCTGACGACATTGATCTTCATCGATCGCGCGCATCGTTTTGCCGCGACTTCAGGCATCACGCCGATCCCGATGCCGGCGGCGACCATCTGGCCGATCGCATCGAAACTGTTCAGCCGCGCACGAAAGCGCAGACGCGCGCCGAGCCGCGCCGCGTGCCCACTGATATGGGTGTGCAACGCGATCGAGCTGATCAGTCCGACGAAATCGCGCTCCACCACTTCACTAAAATCGACCTGCCGCCGGTTCGCCAGTTCGTCCTCGCGCGAGGTGACCAGCACCAGGCGGTCTTCGCTGAACGGGATCCGCTCGATATTGTCCGCAAGCGCGTGTTCGGCGGCGAGTCCGAGATCGGCGGCGCCGGTCAGAATCGCGCGGGCGATGTCGGCGCTTTCGCGTTCCTCGACGTCGATCGAAATGTGAGGATGCGCGGCCAGAAAGGCAGCCAGTGCCTTCGGCAGGTATTCCGAAAGCCCCGATGTGTTGGCGAAGAAGCGGACGGTGGCCTTCTCACCGCGGGCAAAAGCGGCCAGATCGCCGCGCATCGCCTCCACATTGTGGAGCACGAGCCTGGCGTGATCGAGCAGGCTTTCGCCGGCCGGCGTCAGCTCGACGCCGCGTCGGCCGCGCGCCAGCAGCGATACGCCGAGCGCTTCTTCCAGCCCCTTGATTCGCTCACTCCCCGAGGCCAGCGCGAGATGAACTTTTGCCGCGCCGTTGGTGATGCTGCGCGTCTCGGCCACCGCGACGAAGAGCTGAAGATCGACCAGATCGAAGCGCATCGGTATTCCTTGCGAAGTGATCGGCTTTGAGCCGTCATTGCGAGCGAAGCGAAGCAATCCTGGCGCGGCAGAACTGATAGATGGATTGCTTCGCTTCGCTCGCAATGACGGAAGAGTCAACCCAGCCTTCGGCCTAGCCGAAGGCTGTCTCCGTAATCTCCAGATTGTGCGCTTTATGCCGATAGGTCAATGTCGCCCCCATGTTCGATTCCCTGCTTCTCCTCGTCACCGCCACCTTCCTGCTCGCAGGCTTCGTGAAGGGCGCACTCGGGCTCGGCCTGCCGACGGTGTCGATGGGCCTGCTTGCCGTGTCGATGCCGCCGGCCCAGGCGATCGCCATCGTCATCGTGCCGGCGATCGTCACCAACATCTGGCAAACCTTCGGCGGTCCTTACTTGCGCGATATTTTCCGGCGGCTATGGCCATTGCTGGCCGGAACGGCCGCCGGCATCTGGCTGAACGCGGGATCGCTGACGGGGCCCTATGCGCGCTACACCACGATCGCACTCGGCCTGCTGCTGGCGATCAATGCCGTCATCGGCCTGAGCAAATTCGATTTCACCGTTGCCCGCCGAAACGAAAAGTGGGTCGGCGGCATCGTCGGGCTGATCACCGGCATGATTTCGGCGGCCACCGGCGTGCAGGTCATTCCGTCGGTGCCGTTCCTGCAGGCGATCGGCATGGAGAAGGAAGAGCTGATCCAGGCATTGGGCGTGTTCTTCACGGTCGCGACCCTCGCACTTGGCCTCAACCTCACCGGCGCCGGTCTGCTGACGGCCGCAACCGCACTGCCGGGCGCGGTGGCCATGGCGGCGTCCTTTGCCGGCATGTTTGTCGGACAGGCGGTGCGGACGCGACTTCAGCCTGAAGTCTTTCGGCACTGGTTCCAGATCGGCATGATTGTTCTCGGCCTCTACCTCGCCAGCAATGCGCTTGCGAAGCTGATGTCGTAACTTCCCCGGAAGCCGCGCAGGAAAGCCTGCGAATTCCCAGCGACGGAATTCTGAGGACAGGCGGACAGTCGAACCTATCGCGCCTCCAGCATCGCAACGCGGATGCCGAGATAGACGAACAGCCCGCCGAGTACGCGGTTGATCCAGGCCATCACGTTGGCCGATTGCCGGATACGGCTGGCCGCTCTCGCCGCGAAGGCTGCAATCCCGAGGCACCACAGCGTGCCGGTGGAGATGAAGATCATGCCCAGAGCCAGGAAGGCCAGCGTCTTGTGGGCAGATTCCGCCACCACGAATTGCGGCAGGAATGCCAGAAAGAACAGCGCCACCTTCGGATTGAGCACGTTGGTCAACGCGCCCTGCCAAAACACGCGGGAAAGCGACGTCTCGTTGCTTTCCCCGGCCGCCTCCACCAGCGGGCGTGAATGTGACAGCAACATCTGGACGCCCGTAAACAACAGATAGGCGGCACCGGCCCATTTCAGCACCGTGAAGGCGGTCGATGACGCCATCAACAGCGCCGAAAGCCCGATGGCGGCGCCGAATACATGGACCAGACAGCCGCAGCAGATGCCGATCGCCGCTGCCGCCCCGCCGCGCCAGCCGAACTGGATGCTGCGGCCGATAATATAGGCCGTGTCCGGCCCCGGCGTGATGTTGAGCAGCAACCCGGAGAGGATGAAAAGCCAGAGTTCGTGAATGCCGAGCGTCTCAACCATCATTTGACCGGTTCCCTAACCCTGCCTACTCTTAATTTGAGCGTGTGCTGATTTGCGCGTGTGCCAATTCTAGACGGTTTGCAGTACTATCATGAGCAAATCGGGCTTCCACGAGATTGCGCATATTTTATAAACATTGGAATCGGTCGACCGACCACGTAGTTGTTATCCAGCTCATTCCAGCGCCATTGGGGATATAGTCGAGACATGGAAAGACGCCTTGCAGCCATCGTGTGCGCGGACGTCGCCGGCTATTCCCGCATGATGGGAGCCGACGAGGCGGGGACGCACGCCACGTTCAAGGCCCATCGCACCGCGATCTACCCGATCATCCTCAATCACGGCGGCCGCCTGGTGAAGAACACCGGCGACGGCTTTCTGCTGGAGTTTCCCTCTATCGTCGGCGCCATCGAGGCCGCGATCGCGATGCAGATGGTGATGGCCGAGCGAAACGAGCACCTCCCTGCCGATCGATCCATGCAGTTCCGCATGGGCATCCACATGGGCGACGTGATGGCCGACGAGGACGAGGTGTTCGGCGACAACGTCAACATCGCCGTCCGCCTCGAATCGGTCGCCGCCCCCGGCGGCGTGGCGGTTTCGGGCAAGGCCTGCCATGAGGCCGGCAAACGCCTCAGCGTCGCGCTCGCCGACGCCGGCCCGCACCGGTTCAAGAACATCGACGAGCCGATCCAGGTCTGGACCTGGCAACCCGCCGGCTCCGACGCCAGCGGACCTATGCCCAAAGCCGCGACCGAAACATCGGTCACCAATCTTCCGGCCCAGTATCGGACGGCGATCGTGGGCGTGCTGCCGTTTGCGAATCTGAGCGAAAGCGCGGACGAGTATTTTTCCGACGGGCTGACCGAAGACCTGATCCACGCGCTTTCACTGCAATCGTTCTACCGGGTACTGAGCCGCAACTCGACCTTCTCCTTCAAGGGCCGGAATGTGAGCACCCGCCTGATCGCGCGCGAGATCGATGCGAGCTACCTGATCCAGGGCTCGGTCCGGCGCGCCGCAACCAAGATCCGCGTCACCGCCGAGCTGATTGCGCCGGAGAATGGCGAGCAGTTGTGGACCGGCCGGTTCGACCGCGACATCGGCGACCTGTTTGCGATGCAGGATGAGCTCACGACCAGCCTGTCCGCGGCGATCGCGGCCGAGATCTACCGGGCGGAGGCCTCCGCCCCGCCCCGCTCGTCGTCGAACGACATCACCGCATGGGATCGCTTCCTCAAGGGGCTGTCCTACTATTACCTGCAGACCAAAGCCGACGTCGAAACCTCGATCGGCCTGTTCAAGGAAGCCATCGCGCTCGATCCGACGCTGTCGATCGCGCGCGCCTATCTCGCCACCATCCAGGTTCAGGCCATCCAGCTCGGCTGGATCAAGGGCACGCGCGAAGTGTGGGATTCCACGATGTGCCTTGCGGAGAGCAGCGTCCGGCTCGATCCCCGTTCGTCCTTCGCGTTCCAGATTCTCGCCTACGTTCACGCGGCTGAAGGGCAGTACGACGCGGCGATGGATGCCGCCAAGCGGGCAGTCGGGCTCAATCCGTATGATATGGGCGCCCGCGGCGTGCTTGGGGTCTGTCATCTCGTGTGCGGCGAACATCGGCACGCTATCGAACTGTTTACGACGGCGGCGCAGAGCGGCAGCAACGACCCCCGGTACCAATGGGCCGCCGTGAACGCGTTCGCCCATTACCTGCTCGGACAGTACGATGCTTCGCTGTCCTGGGCGCGCGAACAGCTTTATGTGAATCCCAATCATCTTCAGGCGCTCGCCATCCGGGCTGCGGCCCTGGCTCAATTGGGCCGGACTGCGGAAGCGGTAAACGCCACCGAGGTTCTGCTGAGCAACTATCCCGGCCTGACCGTTGACCGGCACTTGCGCAATTTCCGCTGGAAGCTGCCGGGCGATGTTGCCCATTACCGTGGCGGCCTTGTGAAGGCCGGCATCCCCTTCAACAGATTGACCCTCGTCGAATCCTCGCCAAAGCTCGCCGCAGAATCCTGAGCGTGTAAGCCGGCCGGTTGACACAGCGTCGAATTCCGCCAAAACTTGCCTACACGCTGAAGTAGCGCGCCGCCGAACTCCCTTTTCAGAACCGTCATCCGCTCCGCGGCGGGCACTGGCCATTTTTCAGATTCGGCGCCATTTAAGGATTTGAACCATGTCAGACGACCGCATTGCCACCACCACGGGCGCTGCGCCCGCCGGGCAGTTTGCCGTTTCACCCAACAATCCCTGCCCGTTTTTGCGCGCGCTGGTCGCCAACGGCTATGTTGGCGGTCACGTCGTGCCGCTTTCGCAACTCTCCGAAATGATCGGATTGGCGAGCGGCGAAACCGGCTCTGCCCAAAACGAGGTGCGGCTGAAAACCAAAATGGTCGCTGTCATTGCGAACGGCCTCGGTCCGCTGAGCGTGTTGAAGAGCGCAACCTCCGGCGCCGTTCTCGACGAACTGCGCGATGGCCCGCTCGACAAGCATGGCGGCGGCTCGCGCATTCTCGACGTCGATGCGAAGGTCCATGAGGACGAAATCGCCCGGCTCGCCGGCTTCGGCAAGGACCGCAAGGATCCTGTCGGAGGCGGCGTCGAGCGCGGGCTGACGGCAAAGGAGATCGACACCTTCATGAAGGCCAATCTCAAGCGCGACGGCGATGCGGCGCGCTGGTACTACCCCATGCTGATGAAGGGCGAATGGCCGGTGCTGCTGAAAATTCTCGGCAAGGGCGAAGGCGAGGAGCGTTATCTCAGCGTCGCCGAAGTCAGGACCCTGTTCGTCGAGAAGCGGCTGCCCGGGCGGATCACGGCGCGGCTGCCGAAGCCGGCCTCGCGCTGAGCATCACTTGAACAGTGGCGTGCCCGGTACGAAGGCGTCGAACGCCGCCCAGAATTGCGCGCGGTAGCGATCCTGCTCCTGCAGGATCTCGTGCCTGGAGCCCGCGATCACCAGATGCGAGCCGGCGCGCAGATGATAGGCGAATTCCTCGATCGCGGCCGTGGAGACAATGGTGTCGTTGCTGGCGGCCAGCATCAGGATCGGCTGGCGGATTTCGGACGGGTAGCTCACGCCACGAAAGGTATGCATCGCGCTGAAGGCGGTATCGGCCCAGGCCACCGTCGGCGAGCCGATGCCCAGCGTCGGGTCTTCTTCCAGGATCGCAGCGTTGCGGGCGAAGCGCACGGGATCGCTGGTGAAGGGGTTGTTGATGAAGGATTCCGTTCCGGTCAGCGCGTCGCTGCCGCCGGGCACGTAGCGGCCGCCCTGCCCCATCAGCCGCATGACCCGAAGCAATGCCCGCGTCGGGAACGCGGTCGTGCGCCCCGGCAGGTCGATCATCGGCGCCGACAGCACCATGCGGTCGAACCAGCGTTTTCCCGCACGCGCCACCCGCAGCATGACTGCCCCGCCCATCGAATGCGCCAGCGCGAAAAAGGGCGGCGGGCAATCCGGCAGCACCACCTGCTGCACGAAGGTTTCGACGTCGACCTCGTAATCGGAGAAGTCGCGGACATAGCCCTTGCGCGGGTCGCGCAGGCGGCGCGAGGAATGCCCTTGGCCGCGCCAGTCGATCATCGCCACCGCAAACCCGCGATCGCGCAAGTCACGCACCGTCTCGAAATATTTCTCGATCGGCTCGGTCCGCCCGGGGAAGACGCAGACCGTGCCCTTGCGTCCTGCCGGTGGCGCCCAGCGCGCGAACCGCAATTCCGCGCCGTCGGGCGTCTTGATGGTGCCTGAGACGACGTCCTCCGGAACCGGATTGGCGGGGATAGAGACGAGCGTCATGACGGGCAACCGGCTAGGTGAAAAGGACTGGAAATCAAGGGTGGGAGCGTCGAAAACGAGCCTGTTTGACCCCTCTTGAACGCTGTTTCACCCCTCCCATATCATTTCTGTGCAGGCCGCTACCAGTGTTTCAGAACCGAAACACAAAGGCTGCGCAGTTGCGAAAGCCCGGCCCGATGGCGGGCGGGTTACCTGAAACAGTCGCTCAATGGAGGACTACCCATGCGTACCTACGATCTCACCCCGTTCTATCGCTCCACCGTCGGCTTCGACCGCTTCTTCAATCTGCTCGACCAGGCAACGTCAGACGGCAGCCCCGGCTATCCCCCCTACAATATCGAGCGCACCGGCGAGAACGCCTACCGCATCAGCGTTGCGGTTTCCGGCTTCTCGCAAGGCGAGCTTTCGATCGTCGCGAAAGAAAACACGCTGACGATCAAGGGCGAGAAGTCAGCCAACGAAAACGGCAAGGACAATTCCGAAGTGCTCTACCGCGGCATCGCCGCGCGTGCCTTCGAGCGCGCATTCCAGCTTGCCGATTTCGTGCAGGTGAAGAACGCCTCGCTCGAGAACGGCCTGCTTCACGTCGATCTCGTCCGCGAGATTCCCGAGGCCAAGAAGCCGCGCAGCATTCCGATCAATTCCGGCGCGCAGACCCCGCAGGTGGTCGATGCTTCGGTCGCGGCGTAACACGGTACAGGTTTCAGCCGATATTGGCTGAACGCGAAAACGCCCCGGGAAACCGGGGCGTTTTTTTTTGCGCGCATTCCTGACCTGCAATTTTGAAGGCCTCGCGGGGCTCACGTCGCCGTGAGGTTGTGTAACGATGCGGTCGCTCTCCTCGAATTTGGAACTGGAGCGGGCGAGCCGCTTATCAAGCCGATCATGGAGCAGACCGATGAGCATGTTACGAACACTGACAATCGTTGCCGGCGTCCTTGCGGGATCACTCGGCGTGCAAGCCGCGCCGGCGCTGGCCGCCGGCACCGTCAAGGCGAAGAATGTCGTGCTGGTGCACGGCGCATGGGCTGACGGATCGAGCTGGGCGCAGGTCATTCCAAAGCTTCAGGCGGCGGGACTTCACGTCACCGCGGTACAGAATCCGCTGACCTCGTTGGCAGACTCCGTTGCCGAGACACGCCGCGTGTTGGCGCAACAGGACGGCCCGACGGTGCTGGTGGCGCATTCCTGGGGTGGCACCGTGATCAGCGAAGTCGGCACCGACCCGAAGGTCACAGGGCTCGTCTATATCGCGGCGCGCGCGCCGGATGCGGGCGAGGATTTCGTCGCGCTTTCGCAGAAGTTTCCGGCAGGCCCCGCGCGAGCCGGCGTGCAGGAGCATGACGGCTTCACCAAATTATCCGAGGATGCCTTCCTGAAATATTTCGCCAATGGGGTCGATCCGACGACCGCGAAAGTCCTCTATGCCGTGCAATGGCCGACTGCGGCTTCCATTTTCACCGGCCGCACCACGGAGGCGGCGTGGCGCAGCAAGCCGAGCTGGTATGCCGTGTCGAAGCTCGACTACACCATCAATCCCGATCTCGAGCGGTTTCTCGCCAAGCGGATGAATGCGACGACGGTCGAACTGGACGCCGGCCATCTGTCGCTGGTCTCGCAGCCCGACAAGGTCGCCGACCTGATCCTGGCCGCCGCAGGCGCGCGCGAATAGCTCGCAACGTGCGGCAATGAAAAACGCCCCGGAAAGACCGGGGCGTTTTTTGTCCTCCCTGCGAAAGCAGGGACCACGGTAGAGGCTATTCCAGACCCTGCATCGAAGGCATGTCCTGGGTCGGCGCAATCTGCGGGGCAGGCTTGGCTGGAGCCGAGCCGGTTGTCACCGGCGCGGCTACCAGCGCCTCAGCCGGTTTTGGCGCAGGCGCGGCCGCCTGCTTAATCGGCGCGGTATCAGGTTTGGAGGCCAGTGGATTGGCCTTCGGCATCGGCACCGTGCGGCTCGCGACGCGAGGAGCTGGCCGTGACGGCTGCGGCGCGGCCTGGACATGGTCCGGCGCCAGGTGGGCCTGCGGCGGCTGATCCATGAAGGGCCCACGGAGGGCGCTCTGCTCTTCGTAGTAATTGTCCCCGCCCATGCGGTAGGCCGGCAGGAAGCGGATGATCCGGCCATTTCGCGCGTCGATAATCAGCCGTCCGTCCGCGCCGCCGCGATCGATGGCAGCGATCGTGTAGACGAAGCCGCGGAGCCTGGGGATGCCGAGCGGCGAGAATCCGTTATCGCGGAGCACGGAATAGACTTCCGTCGACGGCAGCAGGCTTGGGCTGTTTCCGTAGCGCGGCCCGGGTCCGTAGTTCGGCGGGGGAACCACCTGCGGTGCTGCCGCATAGGGGGTCTCGACATCCGATGCCGCCGTGTAGGGCCCGGGTACCTGCGCCTGCGCGCTGCCCGCCAGAAGGACCAGTCCCGCCGCCAAAGATCCCGTGAAAAACTTCATCACCGAAAGCTCCTGTAACCCCGCAGCCACCGAGCCCTGAACGGGAGCATTTCGCTCGCTCGCCTGCCGGCCCAGGCCAATATTTCATTGCGAAATCCGGCGGTCCTTGGGCGGGATCGGGGCGCCGCCGCCGTAAACCCGCGCCGGCGGGTTTTTCCCCGGCCGCAAAGCGCCGATCCACATGCGGGCGAGGACTTTCACGCGCTTGTGTGATAGACAAAAATTTGGCATTGTCGGAGTTAGGACAGTATCACTGTCTCAATTGCGGGGCCATCCCGGCACAGGGATTGCAACGAAACCGTGGTGCCACGAGCTCCAGGGCAGTGCAGGCAAGGCCGTTCCTCAGGGACGTTGAACGCCCAAGCCTGAATTTAAGAAATTGCGGCTCGCGGAGGACGAGCGGTGGCCCGGTGGGTGCCGCAAGCGTCCAAGGTGCGCCGACGATGCGGTGAGGCCCTTAGCCTTTTTTTGAGAGGAATAAGATGAGCGGGTCGGAATTCGAGCGCGAAAACATCGTGGCAGAAGCACTGTCGGCGACCGCGGCTTCGAAACCGGCCGACACTTTGCTTGAAGATTCTCCGCGCGAGCACAGCTGGCGCCCGCCGGCCGAGGGCATGTACGACCTCTCGATGGAGAAGGATTCCTGCGGCGTCGGCTTCATCGCCAACATCAAGGGCAAGAAGTCGCATCAGATCGTCTCCGACGCGATCAACATTCTCTGCAACCTCGAACATCGCGGCGCGGTCGGCGCCGATCCGCGTGCCGGCGACGGCGCCGGCATTCTGGTGCAGATCCCGCATGCCTTCTTCGCTCGCAAGGCCGCCGAGATCGGCTTCAAGCTGCCGGAGCCCGGTCACTACGCGATCGGCGCGCTGTTCATGCCGAAGGAGACGGCGTGGCGAAAGGTGATCCAGAGCATCATCGCCGAACAGATCAAGGAAGAGGGCCTCGTGCTGCTCGGCTGGCGCGACGTGCCGTCCGACAACGCTTCGCTCGGCGTAACCGTCAAGCCGACCGAGCCCTACCACATGCAGGTGTTCATCGGCCGCAACGGCACGGCGAAGACCGAGGAAGAGTTCGAGCGCAGGCTCTACATCCTGCGCAAGTCGATCTCGCAGGCGATCTATCAGCGCCGCGACCGCGGCATGGCCGGCTACTACCCGGTCTCGCTGTCGTGCCGCACCGTGATCTACAAGGGCATGTTCCTCGCCGACCAACTCGGCAAGTACTATCCGGATTTGCACGAAGCGGATTTCGAGAGCGCGCTGGCGCTGGTGCATCAGCGCTTCTCGACCAACACGTTCCCGACCTGGTCGCTGGCGCATCCCTACCGGATGATCGCCCATAACGGCGAAATCAACACGCTGCGCGGCAACGTCAACTGGATGGCGGCGCGCCAGGCCTCCGTGCATTCGGAGCTCTACGGCAAGGATATCAGCCGTCTGTGGCCGATTTCCTATGAAGGCCAGAGCGACACCGCCTGCTTCGACAACGCACTCGAATTCCTGGTGCAGGGCGGCTACTCGCTGCCGCACGCCGTCATGATGATGATTCCGGAAGCGTGGGCCGGCAATCCCCTGATGGATGAGACGCGCCGCGCCTTCTACGAATATCACGCCGCACTGATGGAGCCGTGGGACGGCCCCGCCGCGATCGCCTTCACCGACGGCCGTCAGATCGGCGCGACCCTCGACCGCAACGGGCTTCGTCCGGCGCGCTATCTCGTCACCAAGGACGACCGCATCGTGATGGCGTCCGAAATGGGCGTGCTGAAGATTCCCGAGGACCAGATCGTCACCAAGTGGCGGCTGCAGCCCGGCAAGATGCTGCTGGTCGACCTCGAACAGGGACGCCTCATTCCCGACGACGAGATCAAGGCGACGCTGGCCAAGAGCCATCCCTACAGCGACTGGCTGCATCGCACCCAGCTCGTGCTGGAGGAACTGCCTGACGCGCCCACCAAGGGCATGCGCTCAAACCTGCCGCTGCTCGACCGGCAGCAGGCGTTTGGCTACAGCCAGGAAGACGTCACCATCCTGATGACGCCGATGGCGGCCACCGGTGAGGAAGCCGCGGGCTCGATGGGCAACGACACGCCGATCTCGGCGCTGTCGCACCGGCCGAAGCCGCTGTTCACCTATTTCAAGCAGAACTTTGCGCAGGTCACCAACCCGCCGATCGATCCGATCCGCGAGGAGCTCGTGATGAGCCTGGTCTCGATCATCGGGCCGCGACCGAACCTGTTCGACCTGCAGGGCATGGCCTCGACCAAGCGGCTCGAAGTGCGCCAGCCGATCCTGACCGATGCGGACCTGGAAAAGATCCGCTCGATCTCCGATGTCGCGGGCACCCATTTCAAGTCGCGCACGCTCGACACCACATTCCATGCCGGCTTCGGCGCGGCGGGGATGGAGCAGGTGCTCGACGAACTCTGTGCGCGCGCCGAAGGCGCGGTGCGCGAAGGCGTCAACATCATCATCCTGTCCGACCGCATGGCGGGTTCGGACCGGATTCCGATCCCCTCGCTCCTGGCCTGCGCCGCCGTGCATCATCATCTGATCCGCACGGGATTGCGCACCTCGGTCGGTCTCGTCGTCGAATCCGGCGAACCGCGCGAAGTGCATCATTTCGCATGTCTGGCGGGCTACGGCGCCGAAGCGATCAATCCTTACCTCGCGTTCGAAACCATCATCGCGATGAAGGATCGCCTGCCCGGCTCGCTCGACGACTATGAAATCGTCAAGCGCTACATCAAGTCGATCGGCAAGGGCCTGTTGAAGGTGATGTCCAAGATGGGCATCTCGACCTATCAATCCTATTGCGGCGCGCAGATTTTTGACGCCGTCGGGCTGAAGGCGGATTTCGTCGCCAAGTATTTCGCCGGTACCCATACCCGCATCGAGGGCGTGGGCCTGGCCGAAATCGCCGAGGAAACCGCGCGCCGCCATACGGACGCGTTCGGCGAAGCGCAGGTCTACAAGACCGCGCTCGATGTCGGCGGCGAATACGCCTACCGCACCCGCGGCGAGGACCATGCCTGGACGGCTGAGTCCGTCTCGACACTGCAACATGCCGTGCGCGGCAATTCGCAGGAGCGCTACCGGGCGTTCGCCAAGATCCTCAACGAGCAGTCGGAACGGCTCCTGACGCTGCGCGGCCTGTTCCGCCTCAAGACTGCCGAGGACGAGAAGCGGAAGCCCGTGAAGCTCGACCAGGTCGAGCCGGCCGCCGAAATCGTCAAGCGCTTCGCCACGGGAGCCATGTCGTTCGGCTCGATCTCGCGCGAGGCGCACACCACGCTGGCGATCGCCATGAACCGGATCGGCGGCAAGTCCAACACCGGCGAAGGCGGTGAAGAATCCGATCGCTTCAAGCCGCTGCCGAACGGCGACAGCATGCGCTCGGCGATCAAGCAGGTCGCCTCGGGCCGGTTCGGCGTGACGACGGAATATCTCGTCAACTCCGACATGATGCAGATCAAGATGGCGCAGGGCGCCAAGCCCGGCGAAGGCGGCCAGTTGCCCGGCCACAAGGTCGACGCGACGATTGCGCGCGTGCGGCATTCGACGCCGGGCGTCGGTCTCATTTCGCCGCCGCCGCATCACGACATCTATTCGATCGAGGATCTGGCGCAGCTGATCTACGACCTCAAGAACGTCAATCCGGACGGACAGGTCTCGGTCAAGCTGGTGTCCGAAATCGGCGTCGGCACGGTGGCCGCGGGCGTGGCGAAAGCACGCGCCGACCACGTGACGATTGCAGGCTTCGAGGGCGGCACCGGCGCGTCCCCCTTAACCTCGATCAAGCACGCCGGTTCGCCGTGGGAAATCGGCCTTGCCGAAACCCACCAGACGCTGGTGCGCGAGCGGCTGCGCAGCCGCATCGTGGTCCAGGTCGACGGCGGCTTCCGCACCGGACGCGACGTCGTGATCGGCGCGCTCCTGGGCGCCGACGAATTCGGCTTTGCCACCGCGCCTTTGATCGCGGCCGGCTGCATCATGATGCGCAAGTGCCACCTCAACACCTGCCCGGTCGGCGTCGCGACGCAGGATCCGGTGCTGCGCAAGCGCTTCACCGGCCAGCCCGAGCACGTCATCAACTACTTCTTCTTCGTGGCGGAAGAGGTGCGCGAGATCATGGCACAGCTCGGCTACAAGAAGTTCGACGAGATGGTCGGCCAGACCCAGATGCTCGACCAGTCCACGCTGGTGGCGCACTGGAAGGCCAAGGGGCTCGATTTCTCAAAACTCTTCGTCCGCCAGAAGGAAGAGAAGGGCCAGAAGATCTATCACGCCGAGGCACAGAACCATCATCTGGAGAAGGTGCTCGACCGCCGGCTGATCGAGAAGGCGCAGGCCGCGCTCGACCGCGGCGCGCCGGTCAAAATCGAGGAAGAGATCAACAACACCGACCGCTCCGCCGGCGCGATGCTGTCGGGCACGGTGGCCAGGATCTACGGCCATGCCGGGCTGCCGCATGACACCATTCATGTCAGCCTGAAGGGCACCGCGGGCCAGGCATTTGGCGCGTGGCTGGCGCGCGGCGTCACCTTCGATCTCGAAGGCGAAGGCAACGACTATGTCGGCAAGGGCCTTTCCGGCGGCCGCATCATCGTCAAGCCGCCGCGGAACTCCGGCATCGTGCCGGAGGAATCCATCATCGTCGGCAACACGGTGATGTACGGCGCGATCGAGGGCGAATGCTACTTCCGCGGTATCGCCGGCGAGCGCTTTGCGGTGCGTAACTCCGGCGCGATTGCGGTCGTCGAAGGCGCCGGCGACCATTGCTGCGAATACATGACCGGCGGCATCGTCGTGGTGCTTGGCAAGACCGGGCGCAATTTCGCGGCCGGCATGTCGGGCGGCATCGCCTATGTGCTGGACGAGGCCGGCGACTTCGCCAAACTCTGCAACATGGCGATGGTCGAGCTCGAACCTGTGCTGTCGGAAGAGCTGATCAACGCCAACACCTACAACCACTCCGGTGACCTCGAAGCGCATGGCCGGGTCGACGTGTTCGCCAATCTGCTGGAGTCCGATATCGAGCGGCTGCACATCCTGATCACGCGCCACGCCAAGCTGACGGGCTCGAAGAAAGCGGCCGAAATCCTCGCCGACTGGAAGACGTGGCTCCTGAAATTCCGCAAGGTGATGCCGGTGGAATACCGCCGCGCACTGAAGGAAATGAAGGCGAACGCCGACGCCGAGCCAAAAATCGCGATCGGGGCCTAGTTATACGAGCCCGTCATTGCGAGCGCAGCGAAGCAATCCATAGCGCCACAAGCCGAACCATGGATTGCTTCGTCGCCAGCGCACCTCGCAATGACGGAGAGTGACGGAAACAAATAGATACGAACGAGAGATGCAGGGGCATCAGGTTTAATGGGCAAGATCACAGGTTTTCTGGAAATCGACCGGCATGATCGCAAGTATGCGCCGGTCGCGGATCGTTTGAAGCATTATCGCGAATTCGTCATTCCCTTAAGCGAGAAGGACACCCGCGACCAGGCCGCGCGCTGCATGAATTGCGGCATCCCCTATTGCCACGGCACCGGTTCGGTGGCGCCGGGCACGCCGGGCTGCCCGGTCAACAACCAGATCCCCGATTTCAACGACCTCGTCTATCAGGCCAACTGGGAAGAGGCCTCGCGCAACCTGCACTCGACCAACAATTTCCCCGAGTTCACCGGTCGCATCTGCCCCGCGCCGTGCGAAGCGTCCTGCACGCTCAACATCGACGACAACCCGGTCACCATCAAGACCATCGAATGCGCCATCGTCGATCGCGCCTGGGACAATGGCTGGCTGAAGCCGGAGATTGCGCCGGTCAAGACCGGCAAGAAGGTCGCGATCATCGGCTCCGGACCCGCAGGACTTGCGGCTGCGCAGCAGCTCGCGCGCGCCGGCCACGACGTCCACGTCTACGAAAAATTCGCCAAGGCCGGCGGGTTGCTTCGTTACGGCATTCCCGACTTCAAGATGGAAAAGCACGTCATCGACCGCCGCGTGGCGCAGATGGAAGCCGAGGGCGTGACGTTCCATTACGGCGTCCATGTCGGCGGCACTTCGCAAGGAGCGATCGATCCGCGCGAGCTGCTGAACCAGTATGACGCGGTGGCATTGACCGGCGGCGCCGAAGCCGGCCGAGATCTGCCGATCCCCGGCCGCGACCTCGACGGCATCCACTTTGCGATGGATTTCCTGCCGCAACAAAATCGCCGCGTCTCCTCCGAGCCGCTCGGCGACGCCACCGAGATTCTCGCCGAAGGCAAGCATGTCGTCGTCATCGGCGGCGGCGACACCGGTTCGGACTGCATCGGCACCTCGTTCCGGCAGGGCGCGAAATCCGTCACGCAACTTGAAATCATGCCGGCGCCGCCCGAGCACGAGAACAAGGGCATCACCTGGCCGAACTGGCCCTTGAAGATGCGGACCTCGTCGAGCCAGGCCGAAGGCGCCAAGCGCGAATTCGCGGTGCTGACGCAGAAATTCTCGGGCGTCGACGGCAAGGTGCAAAAGCTGCACTGCGTCCAGGTCGACGACAAGTTCAAGCCGATAGCGGGAACCGAATTCGAACTCGACGCGCAGCTCGTGCTGCTCGCCATGGGCTTCGTGCATCCGGTGCACGAGGGCATGCTGAAGAGCCTCGGTGTCGATCTCGACCAGCGCGGCAACGTCCGCGCCAACACGCACGACTACCAGACCTCGCTGCCCAACGTGTTCTCCGCCGGCGACATGCGCCGCGGCCAGTCGCTGGTGGTCTGGGCGATCCGCGAGGGCCGGCTGTGCGCGCGGGCGATCGATCAGTATCTGATGGGGTCGACGACGCTGCCGCGGTGAGCGATTAGCCCATCGAAGGCGACCTCAACCAACAATCAAGGCTGTCATCACCCGCCTTGTGCGCAATTGCGCACTGGAGCGGGTGATCCAGTATTCCAGAGACCCCTGGGGGATTCGGATAAGCCGCGGCGTACTGGATGCCCCGCCTGCGCGGGGCATGACGAGTGGAGCGCGAACGCACCCTCAATTCTGCACCCTCACCCCCAGCATTCCCACCGTCGACACCGTGCTATTCCCCGGCAGATTCGAATCCAGCCAGTCGCGGCGCAGCGTGCCCCGGAGCCAGACGTTGCGGTTCATCTTGTAGATCGCCTCGCCCGAGACCGTGTAGATCCTGTCCTTGCGGTTGTCGCCCTGGTAGTCGAGCGTGCCCCAGGTGAACTTGCCGATCGCGGTCAGCCAGCGGCGGAAGTCGTGGTCGACTTCGACGGTGTAGATGTGCGTCAGCACGCCCGACGTGCCGGGCAGCGTGGTCTCTGCGATCGAGGTGTCGGAATAGAACTTTGCGGTGGTCAGCGGCGTCGCGGTCCACACCAGCGAGGACGAGACGAGCAGGCCTTCCAAGCGATTCAGCCTCGGATCGACATAATCGCGCGCGGCGTAGCCGACGGCAATTTCGCCGGTCAAGAGCCGCGAGAATTCGAAGCTGGTGCCGCCCTTGACGTAACCGCCAGCGGAATCGCGCGCGTATCCGCTGCGGTCGAGCCTGAGGTCATGCACGCGGCTGTCGCCCTGCACTTCGACGAACGGCTTCAGGCCGGGCCGCAAATCATAGCTGACGCGGCCGATGCCGCCGTACTGATTGAAGTTGCGGTCGTCGTTGGTGCTCGACGTGCCGTCGGTGAGCTTTGAGTTGGTATAGTCAGTGCGATCGACGGTGGCGCCGGCGGAAACCTGCAACCGGTTGAAGCTCTGGTCGACGCCGACGGTGCCGCCGACCGTGGTGTAGATCGGGTATCTGGCAAGGCCCGCCTGCACGTTCGGGCTGCCGGGATTGTCGGTCGAGACAAACAGCCGCCCTTGCGCCAGCAGCCTTGTGTCGCGGCTGACATCGAGCCGGCCGTCGACATGGCCGATGAAGTTGGGCCGGTCGATATCGAGCGGCGCCGACAGCGCCGTACCATCGGCGTTCGGCGTGAGATTGCTGGTGTAGCCGGTGAAGGAGCCGCGCAGATCGGCGACCAGCGCGTGACGTTCCCAGTCGGAGAACGCGACGAATTCCGGCGCGATCACGTAGAACGGCTTGGCTTGGGCAGCGGCGAGCCGGCCGGGATTGGTGTCGTAGCCGCCCGAGAATTCGACTGCTGACTTGATCAGGAAACTGCCGGCGTAATCGCCGACCGCGCCGAAGGGATCGTCGTCGATCCGAAGGCGCTTGCGCGCCGGCTGCCCCACCACCGTGCCCGCCATCGCCGGCGGGATGGGCGTTTTGTGCGCCGACTCCGACGGAGGAACCGAAAGCCGCAGCCGCGTATTCGCGGCAATCGGCGGCGGTGGACTGCCGGGACCGACCGGCGGCTTCGGCTTGGCCTGCCCAGGATAGAATTTCGGTTTCTTGCGCTTGCGGTTGAGCGAGTCGTAGCCGGAATCGGCAGCGCCACTCGCGGCCGGCAGACCGTATTTCAGGATCTGCCCGATCCGTGACGGCGCGGGCTGGTCACGCTCCTGCAGCTTCGGACTATTGAGCGGATCGTTCACCTCTGCCGCGGTCCGGCGCAGCGGCGAATCCGGCGACGTGACCTGGCTGGTGCGCGTTGAGCTGAACAGGTCCGGCGTGACGGTCTGCGCTCTCGCTGCGGTTCCCAACAGCGCCATCAGCGCAAGGCACGGCAAGGCTGCGCGAAAGACGCGCGCGCGGCTGTTCCGGCCCATTGCTGGCCCCGCCATCACGACAATAAATACTCCAACAAAAACAGATACTTGATTGGTACGCCCCAAGCGCCCGCAGGATCACGTCGTTAATGGAGTTAAAACAATTATGGTTAATGAGCCGTTGAGAGCCGCGCCGCGCGCGTCGCATCGCGGGACGGGCCATGCTAAGGAAGGGCTCGGGGGCAACGCCCCTCTCCCTGGAAACCGACATGGCTAATCCGAACCCGCTGATGGCAAAATCATCCGGCACCGAACCCGCTGACGCTGCCGTCCAGTCGGCCCTGCGCACGCTCGATGCCGAGGGCGGCGGGATCGCCGCCTTGTCAGCGGCGCTGCAATCCGATCTGCGGGCGCCGTTCGTCGCCGCCGCCGACCTGATCCGGAATGCCAAGGGACGGCTGATCGTCACCGGGCTCGGCAAGTCGGGCCATATCGGCCGCAAGATTGCCGCGACCTTTGCCTCCACCGGCACCCCCGCCTTCTTCGTCCATGCCGCGGAAGCCAGCCATGGCGACCTCGGCATGATCACGGCCGAGGACGTCATCCTGGCGCTGTCATGGTCCGGCGAGCAGCCGGAGATGAAGAACCTGATCAGTTACGCCGCACGGTTCCGGATTGCCGTGATCGCGATGACCTCGGAGCGGGAATCCTCGCTAGCGAAGGCGGCCGACGTCGCGCTGACGCTGCCCAAGGCGCGCGAGGCCTGCCCGCATAATCTCGCCCCCACCACCTCCTCGCTGATGATGCTGGCGCTCGGCGATGCGCTGGCGATCGCGCTCTTGGAAGGCCGCGGCTTTACGTCCATCGATTTCAGCGTGCTGCATCCGGGCGGCAAGCTCGGCGCGCTGCTGAAATACACCCGCGACCTCATGCATTCCGGCGACGCGGTGCCGCTGAAACCGCTGGGGACCAAAATGTCCGACGCGCTGGTCGAGATGACGTCGAAGGGCTTTGGCTGCGTCGGCATCGTTGACAGCAGAGGACACCTCGCCGGCATCGTCACCGACGGCGATCTACGCCGCCACATGCACATGGGGCCCGATCTGATGATCGCCACCGTCGACGAGGTGATGACCAAAAATCCGAAGACGATCGATCGCGACGTGCTGGCCGGCGAGGCGCTGGAGATCCTCAACTCCTCGAAGATCACGACGCTGATCGTGACGGATGCCGGCAAGCCGGTCGGCATCGTGCACCTGCACGATTTTTTGCGCGCGGGCGTGGCGTAGTTCGAAGGTCTCGTAGGGTGGGCAAAGGCGCGAAGCGACGTGCCCACCAACCATCAGCCCCCGAGCTGCGAGATGGTGGGCACGCTTCGCTTTGCCCACCCTACGGCTCCGTCACGTTCGGAAACCGTGCCGCCTTCTCCTCCAGCGGCAGCGCCAGTCCATTCGCGAGATATGACACCGTGCGGTAGAATCCGCATAGCAGGATGACCTCGAATATCTGCGCCTCGTCATAATGCGCCGACAGGTCAGCGAATTCGGCTTCACCCAGCGTCGCCCGCTCGTGCAGCGCATCGACGGCGGCGATCAGCGCCTGCTCGGCCTCCGACCAGCAGGCCTCGTTGGCGGCGCCATGCACGGTGGCGCGGACTTGTTGTTCCGTCAGTTTCGCCGCTTCGGCGAACGTCGTGACATGCACGCCCCATTCGTACTCGCACCCCGTTCGTGCGCAGGTGCGATCGATGACGATCTCGCGCTCCCGCAACGACAGCGGCCCGCGATCCAACAGGCCACCGGCGCGGAATTTTTCCCAGGCGCGGGCATTGCTGGCCATGACGCGAAACAGCACCAGCGGCGGCGCGCCGCGCATGATGCGGTCGAACTGCCCGGCAATGTCAGGTGCATAGGGCGGCTGCAGCGGCGCGATACGCGGCATGGTCTGTGACATCGGCGGGCTCCCGTGCTACAAATAACGTAGCAGAACGCTACATTATCTGTAGCGACATGCAAGAGGGCTTTCGATGCCGAAACCGGCCGCCGTCACCAGGAAAACTGCCGTTCGCGGCTCCAGAACGGGCCGGCCGATCATGGCCCTGCTCGATCTGCTGGGGCGGCGCTGGACGCTCCGCATCATCTGGGAGCTTCGCGACGGTCCGCTGACGTCACGCGCGCTGCGCACCGCCTGCGACGAGGCGTCGCCGACCGTGATGCAGGCCCGGCTGACCGAGCTGCGCGAGGCCGGCCTCGTCGAACTCCTGGCGGGCGACGGCTATCGCCTGACGCCGCTGGGCCGGGAGCTGATGGAGAGCTTCCTGCCATTGCATCACTTCGCCGAGCGATGGAGCAACAAGCGAACAGCAGGCTAAGCCACGGCCACCGTCAGGCTCGCGCCATCGGCCTGCACGACCCTCACGCGGCTGCCGGCCGGCGCGTCGGGGCCGGCGACGCGCCAGATCGTGTCGTCGATCCGCACGGTGCCCGTCCCGTCGACGATCGGCCTCTCCAGGGTGAATTCCCGGCCGATCAGCGCCTCGGTCCGCTTGTTGAGGAACGGGTTGCTCTGGCTGCGGCTGCTCTCGCTGCGCGCAAAATGCCGCCACGCCGGCACGGCGGCTACCGCGAACACCGCAAACATCAGGAGCTGCGTCTGCCAGGACGGGTTGATCGCAAACGACAGCAGCCCCACCAACAGCGCGGCAAGCCCGAGCCAGAACATGAAGACACCCGGCGCGAGCAGCTCCAGCGCCATCAGGATGAAGCCGAAAATCAGCCAGTTCCAGGTGCCCAGGGTAGAAAACATCTCGGCCATGACACGAACCTCTAATCAGCGAGAATGAACTTTGGGATCGATACTCACCGCTGCGGCGCGACTGGCGGCGGCGTCGGGCCGGTGTTCGGCACCGAAGACGTCCGCCGTGCAGCGGCTGCCGCTGAGGCCGCGCTTTCGCCGAAGGTCGCCTTGGCGATCTCGCCGATGCCGGCCAGCGATCCCAAAATGCTCATCGCTTCGATCGGCAGCATGACGATCTTCTGGTTCGGCGAATCCGCAAGCTGCCCGAACGCCTTGATGTATTTGTCGGCGATAAAATAGTTCAGCGCAGCGACGTCGCCCTTGGCGATGGCCTCGGAGACCATCTGCGTCGCCTTGGCCTCGGCCTCCGCGGAACGTTCGCGCGCCTCGGCGTCGCGGAACGCAGCCTCCTTGCGGCCTTCGGCCTGCAAAATCTGGCCCTGCTTGGCGCCTTCCGCGCGCAGGATTTCCGACTGGCGCTGGCCTTCGGCCTGCAGGATGTCGGCGCGCTTGACGCGCTCGGCCTTCATCTGCCGGCCCATCGCCTCGACCAGATCGGCCGGCGGCACGATGTCCTTGATCTCGATGCGGTTGACCTTCAGGCCCCACGGCGACACTGCGGCGTCGACCACACGCAGCAGCCGCTCGTTGATCTCGTCGCGATGCGACAGCACCTGGTCGAGATCCATCGAACCCATCACCGAACGGATGTTGGTCATGGTCAGGACGATGATCGCCTGCTCGAGATTGGCAACCTCGTAGCTCGCCTTCGCAGCATCGAACACCTGGAAGAACGCGACGCCGTCCACCGTCACGGTGGCATTGTCCTTGGTGATCACCTCCTGCTCGGGAATGTTGATCACCTGCTCCATCATGTTCATCTTGCGGCCGACGCGATCGAAATAGGGAATGATGAGATTCAACCCAGGCGCTAACGTGCGCGTATATTTGCCGAACCGCTCGATGGTCCAGTCATAGCCCTGCGGCACCGTCTTGACGCCCGCAAACAGCGTCACAATGACGAGCAGAACAAAGGCGATCGCGAAAATGTCGAAACCAGTCATAAAGTCCTCCAAAGCCGGCAAGGTGAGCGTTGCCGGACGCGGTCTCTCATCATGAGTCGGCAAGGCCGCGTCGCCGGTTCGACCGGCTATTCTCAGTTTATCGTTATATAGCTAGGGAACGGCTTTGCGGCCACCAGATCTTCGCAAGGCCCGAACGGCGGCAAGGTATCTAAAAATTTTCAGGCAGCTATATCCAGCCTTGAAGCTCGCGCAAAACAAGCTGGCGGATGACGTCCATGCCGGGATCGCTATCGTTGAGGCACGGAATGGCGGAAAATTGCTCGCCGCCATTGTGCTTGAAGATTTCGGCATTTTCCTGCGCGATCTCCTCCAGCGTCTCCAGGCAATCGGCGGAGAAGCCGGGGGTCACGACGGCAATGCGTTTCACACCGTCTTTCGCAAGTTTTTCGATGGTCTTGTCCGTATAGGGCTGCAGCCACTCGTCGAAGCCGAAGCGCGATTGAAATGTAAGGATCAGTTTTGCGGCATCAAGGCCCATGCGCTTGCGAAGCGCGTCCGTTGTTGCAACGCACTGCGCCTGGTAGGGATCGCCCTTGTCGACATATTTCTGCGGCATGCCGTGAAACGACGCCACGATCAGTTCAGGCTGAAACGGCAAGGTCGCCAGATGCGCCTTGATCGAGACCGCGAGCGCCTCGATATAATCAGGATCGTCGTAATAAGGCGGGCTCACCCGCAGCGTCGGCTGCGCGCGCATGTCGGCCAAAACGCGAAACACTTCGTCGCAGACGGTCGCCGACGTCGCCGCGGAATATTGGGGATAGAGCGGCACGACCAGCAACCGGTCGCAGCCCTGCGCGGTCAGCGCATCGATGCGCGAGCGGATCGACGGGTTGCCGTAGCGCATCGCCCAATCGACCACGACGTGGTCGTGATCGGCGATCGCCTCCGCGAGCTTCTCGGCCTGCGCACGGGTGATCGTCTTGAGCGGGGATTCGTCTCGCTCGGTGTTCCAGATCTTCTGGTAGTCGCGCGCCTTGCGGGACGGACGCACGCGCAGAATAATGCCGTTGAGGATCAGCTTCCAGAGCAGGCCCTGATCCTCGATCACACGCGGGTCGGAGAGAAATTCCTTGAGGTAGACACGCACGCCCCGGGCGTCCGATGTATCGGGGGTGCCGAGATTGACCAGCAGCACGCCGACGCGTTGCGGCAGGGCTGCCGATGCCGGCTTTGGATGTCCAATGGAGGCGACCGCGGTCATGATTTCGATGGCTTCGCGCGTTGCACTATCCTTGTCAAGACAACCCTCCGTTCGGTACGATTGCCGCGGGCGGGAGGAACCATGACGATCGCCGAGTGGTGCGTTTTCGGAACGCTGATGCTCTATTTGCTGACGATCGTCTCGGTCAAATGGGGCGGGCATCGCCATTTCGACAATGCCAGACCGCGCGATCCCACCTTCTACGATGACGCGATCCGTGCCCGCGCGCTCGGCGCCCACCAGAACGGCATCGAGGCGTTTCCGTTCTTTGCGGCCGCCGTCCTGCTGGCGGAATTCCGCCTGGCGCCACAGCACCTGATCGACGAGCTCGCGGTTCTGTTCCTGATCGTGCGGATCGCCTATGTCTTCACCTATCTCGGCAATCGCCCGACGCTGCGCTCGATTCTCTGGAGCATTGGCTTTGCGATCAACATCGCAATTTTCTTCCTGCCGGCGATCAAGGGATACTTGCCGGTGTAGGGCAGGCCCGGTCGCCATCTCCTGCTCCCGCAATGACGCGTGGATCAGGCCAGATGCTTCTCCCGCGCAGCGATCCGCTCCCGGATCGCCTTCGATACCGGGACCGGGCGATGGGTTTGCTGGTTGGTGTTGACCCAGACGATCTCGCCAGTCACGAGTGCCTCATGGCCGCCCTTCAGGAAGATCGCGAGTTCGAAGGTGAGGCTCGAATTGCCGATCCGCGCCACCCGCGCACCGACGTCCAACTCCTGGTCGAACCGGACCGGCGCCTTGTATTCGATGACCGATTTGACGACGTGGAAATCCTCGCCCGTCTGCTTGGCGTCGGCATACTGATCGTAGCCGAGCGCGCGGAAATACTCGGTGATGGTGGTGTCGAAATAAGTCAGGTAATGCGCGTTGAAGACAACGCCCTGGCCGTCGATCTCGGAATAGCGCACCCGAAACGGGTGAAAGAACCAGAATTGCTCGCGTGACATCGGGGCTCCGGCTGTGCCTTGGCGTGTTCAAATGCTGCCTGCATATCCCACGGAATCCGTTTCATAAAGCCGAGGCGTAGGCCGGATTAGAGCGTGAACCCCAAAAATTCAGATTGGCCGGCCGATGTCTGCCTTGAAACGCATTCCGGACTCACGTCGTGCATCGTGTGAAGGCCCAAAAAAGTGTCAAAGGCAGACCCTTCTTCTGATGATCGTGGGCTCGCCGCTTCACATTGACTCGTGGGTCAGGGACTTTTCTTCTTTCATCAACCAACACAACCAGAGGGTTCCATTTCAGCTTGCACACCTTATTTTACCGTTCATTAAGTCGCCCACCTTAAGATCGTAAATGTAAAAAATTACAACTATAGATTCATCGCAGTCAAATCGCCGTCATCTCGCTGGCTCTACGGCAGGAGCGACGCTTTACGCGATGATGATGGTTGCGGGCGGCGTGGTCTTGGAGCTGCACATATGAACGTACCCGCCGCAATCATCTCCGCCGCCATCGGCGCAGCATTATTCGCGGCGATGAATGCCTTTCAGTATCGGTCTTCTTTGATCACACCCGACTACTCGCTGGGCATGGTCTTCGCAACGAAGCACTCGAAAGCTCGCACTGCAGTCACGCGTTTGCTGATCGATCCGGCATCGGCGGATTTCAGTGCGTTGCGATCGGTTGAGGAAAACGCGGCGGAGTACGTTTGCGGCACCGTCAGGGCGAAAGATAAATCCGGCCATTACGTCGAGTACCGCGCCTTCGTTTACACGGTGACGACCGACCTTGCCCGTATCGACGACGATGGTCGGATTGCATATCGGCATGGTGCCTTCAGGAGATGCCCA
The DNA here is from genome assembly GCF_054059515.1 of Bradyrhizobium sp. URHC0002. NCBI lineage: Bacteria > Pseudomonadati > Pseudomonadota > Alphaproteobacteria > Hyphomicrobiales > Nitrobacteraceae > Bradyrhizobium > Bradyrhizobium sp. URHC0002. The sequence continues at coordinate 156,011 of NZ_JBSSCF010000001.1, forward strand.
ATCTCGGAGGAAGAAGACGTAGCCCGGCGCAAGATGCCGATAACGCCCGGCACAGCCTCGATGGCGAAAGCCATTCAAACGATCATGCCAACAGCGGATCCCTCGGTTCTGTCCACCATGATGCCGGATATGTCAGCGGGAGGCGCAAAGTCGTCCGGTGGAACGTTGGAACAACAAGTTGGTCAGATGGCAAGCCAGCTCAGTTCGGCAGGCCAGCCCGGGTTAGGAGGAAAGCCTGGGTTAGCAGGACAGCAACAGGCAAATTCGAGATTCAAGGCCGCACTAGGGAACGAGAGCGAGTGGCGCAGCGAACAGCCACCCGCCGCATGGCCGACGTTTCCCTTGGACCACCCGCTGGCGAGACCAGCGCAAAAACGGACCACGGCTCAAGCCATGGCCTTGGCCAAGGATGTCGAGGACCGTTGGAAGCAATCGAATTCTGGAGCCTCCAACTCGCGTCCTTCATCTGACGAGATCAAAGAAGCCTGCCGCGCGCTGCTCGCAATCAATCCGAAGGATGAGGAATTTCCCAAAGCTTGGGCCGCCTTCGTCCGGTTGCGAAAAATCGATCGCGACACGGCCTCTTGATGCTGAACTTCGCAGTCGAATGTCCGTTGTCGGTGGCTGGCGATCAGAGACACGTCGCGCGTTCGGCGGCGAGATAGCCGAACAACAGACCGAGGCCGAACAGCAGCACGAGCCCGGCCGCACCGAATTCGATGCCGCGCATGATGAGCGTGCCGCCGCCCTCGCTTCCTGCGCTGACCCGCCGGGCGAGCCCCTTGGCGGACACGGCAACGACGGCAATGGTCGCGACCGTGATCGCGGTCCCTAACCCCATCACGAAGGTCGCGGCGATGCCGGCCCAGAACAGCCCCTGCGCCAGCGAAAACACCAGCACCAGGATCGCGCCCGAACAGGGCCGCATGCCGACGGCGAAGATCGCGCCGAGGCCGCGCTGCCAGCCGCCGGGACCGGCCAGTTGATCCGGCGTCGGCCCGTGCGAATGGCCGCAATGCTCGTCATGAACATGGTCGTCGCCGTGAGCATGATCATGGTGGTGATGACCATGGTCATGTCCTTGATCACGGCCATGATCGTGACCGTGGTGGTGATGACCGTGGTCATGTCCGTGATCGTGGGGGCCATGATCATGATGATGGTGCGCCGCCGCCATCGCCGGCGCCGGCTTCGCCTGCAACGCGCGCATGAAACCGCCACCCTTGGTCCAGACCAGCCGGGCGCCGAAGGCCGCGATCAGGCCATAGCTTGCGATCTCGATTGCTTTCTCCGCGGAGCACATCGTCTTGGCGGTGGAGGAGAGCAGCCAGGCGAGGACCGCAACCAGCGCGACCGCCACCAGCGCCTGCAGCAGGGCCGAGGCGAACGACAGTGCGATGCCGCGCCGCGCGGTTTCCTCGTTGGCGACGAGATAGGACGAGATCACCGCCTTGCCGTGGCCGGGGCCGGCGGCGTGAAAGATGCCGTAGGCAAAGGAAATCCCAAGCAGCGTCCAGACCGCGCTGCCATCCGACTTCGCCGCGCGTATGGTCGCCGACATCTCGCGATAGAATTCGGATTGCTTGGCGAGGATCCATCCGATGATGCCGCCGACCTGCGGCTCGGCCGGCGGGCGCGGCCCGCCGAACGGATTCTGCGCCATCAACGCGTGCACGGTCGCGTCGAACACCATGACGGCCGCAAGCGCGGCAAGCGTGACCGTTATGCCTTGCGCAAGGCGTGCCGGCGCCCGCCTCACGGGCAGTCAACCATGATCTTGTTGGCGTACATCGCGCCATAGTTGGAATTGTCGCCGTTCATGAAATTCTGTTCGTTGAGGCGTTGTGCATTGGCAGTGCCGTCAGTCGGCCGCTGGAACTGCATCTTGCAGGCGGCAGGCGCGCCGTTGAGCTTGATCGGGTCCTTGTCGTCGAACTTGAAGTCGATGAAGTAGGATGGGTCGAAGACTTCAAGCGCGGTCTGCTTCGCCTTGAACGGCGTCTTGACCGGCAGGGTGAAATGCAGCGTCAGCTCATTGTCCTTGTATTCGAGGAAGTAATCGACCGGCTCGACAAACTTCTCCTTCTTGCCGTCGGCCTTGGCGAAGGTGAAGAAGTTGAACTCCTTCAGCGATTCGACATTGGTCTGCGCCAGCGGCGCCAGCTCTTCGCGGGTGTAGACTCCCTTGGTCTTGGCCGCGAGACCCTGAAGCGCGTAGGTCGTGAACATCTCGTCAAAGGTCCAGGCGTGGCGGACGCCGGTGATCGAGCCGTCGGGGGCGTAGACCACCTCGCTCTTTGCGGTGATCCAGACATGCGGATGCGCTTCGGCGCGCGAGGCGCCGAGCGACCACGCGACGATCAAGCCCACCAATCCGAACAGCACGCGCAGCACGTCGTCCCTGCGAACGCAGGGACCCGTACGCCGCGCGGTTTCTTTCTGGTAATGTGGCAAAGGCCTTCCCTCACGACGAACGACGGGGGTTATGGGTCCCTGCTTTCGCAGGGACGACGCGTGGAGGCTGTGTCGGCTGATCAAGCGGCCTCCGGCGTTTCGAGCAGGCCCCGACGCCGCAACAGCGCGTCCGCCTCCGGCTCGCGGCCACGGAACGCGACATAGGCATCCTCGGGCTCGCGCGAGCCGCCCGACGAATAGATGTCGTCATGCAGTCGCCTGGCGGTGGCGGGATCGAAGATGTCGCCGGCTTCCTCGAACGCGCCGAACGCGTCGGCATCCATCACTTCCGACCACATGTAGCTGTAATATCCGGACGCATAATGATCGCCGGAGAAGATGTGGCCGAACTGCGTGGGCCGGTGCCGCAGCGCGATTTCCGCGGGCATCCCGATCTTTTCCAGCTCGGCCTTCTCGAACGCCGAGACGTCGCGGCTGGCCTCGGCCGGCTGGGTGTGGAATTCAAGGTCGATCAGCGCCGAGGAGACGAACTCCACGGTGGCAAAGCCCTGGTTGAACTTGCGGGCGGCGAGGAAGCGGGCCAGCAGGTCGTCCGGCAGCGGCTCGCCGGTCTGGTAATGCTTTGCGAACTGCCGCAGCACCTGCGGCTGCTCCTGCCAGTGCTCGTAGAGCTGCGAGGGCAGTTCGACGAAGTCGGTGAAGACAGACGTGCCGGACAACGAGGGGTAGGTCACGTTGGACAGCATGCCGTGCAGGCCATGGCCGAACTCGTGGAACAGGGTCCGGGCGTCGTCCGGCGACAGCAGCGACGGCTCGCCATTGGCGCCCCTGGCAAAGTTGCAGACGTTGATGACCAGCGGGGCGATCTCGCCGTCGAGCTTCTGCTGGTCGCGCAGCGAGGTCATCCAGGCGCCGGAGCGCTTCGAAGGCCTGGCGAAGTAATCTCCATAGAACAGCGCCTTGTGCTTGCCATCGGCATCCCTGACCTCCCAGACCCGGACGTCCGGGTGCCAGACCGGGATGTCTTTCCGCTCCGAGAAGGTGATCCCGAACAGGCGGGTGGCGCAGTCGAAGGCGGCATCGATCATGTGGTCGAGGACGAGATAGGGCTTGATCGCGGCGTCGTCGAAATTGGCGCGGCGCTGGCGGAGGATCTCGGCGTAGTAGCGCCAGTCCCACGGGGACAGGGTGAAGTTGCCGCCCTCCTCCGCGATCAGCGCCTGCAGGGCGTCGCGGTCGGCCAGCGCCCGTGCCCGGGCCGGCTTCCAGACCCGCTCCAGCAGGCTGCGCACGGCCTCCGGCGTCTTGGCCATGGAATCCTCCAGCCGGTAGGCGGCGTAGGTCGCAAAGCCCATGATCTTGGCGGCCTCCTCGCGGAGCTCAAGGATCTCCACGATGGTGGCGTTGTTGTCGTTGGCGTTGCCATTGTCGCCGCGCGCGGTAAAGGCCTTGAAGACCTTCTCGCGCAGGTCGCGGCGGGAGGAGCTCTTCAGGAACGGCTCCACGGACGAGCGCGACAACGTCACGATCGCCTTGCCTTCCATGCCCCGCGCTTCCGCATCCGCCCTGGCCGCGGGCGACGAAGGCCTCGGGAAGGCCGGCGCGATCGTCCTCGCCGAGCTCCATGAACCAGTCCTGCTCGTCGCCGAGCAGATGGTGGCTGAACGAGGTGCCGAGCTGGGCCAGCCGCTCGTTGATCTCGGCCCGGCGCTTCTTGGCAACCTCGTCGAGGCCGGCGCCGGCGCGGTAGAAATTGGTGTAGGTGCGCTCCAGGAGCCGCATCTGCTCACCGGTCAGGCCGAGCGTGGGGCGCTTCTCGTGCAGCATCGCGATGCGGCCGAACAGCACCGCGTTCATCATGATCGGGTTCCAGTGCCGCGCCATCCGCAAGGAGACTTCCTTGTCGATCTCGAGGATCGCCGGATTGGAGTGCGCCGAGACCAGGTCGTAGAACACGGCTGCGACCTTGGAGAGCAGCTTGCCGGAGCGCTCCAGCGCCGTGATGGTGTTGGCGAAGTCCGGCAGGGTGGGATCATGGCTGATCGCCGCGATCTCGGCGGCATGGTCGGCAAAGGCCTGCTCGAAGGCGGGCAGGAAGTGCGCCGGCTCGATCTCGGCAAAAGGCGGCGTCTCGAACGGCGTCTGCCACGGCTTGAGCAGCGGATTTGCTCCAGCTTCCGGAGCAGCCGCCGTCTGCAGGGTTTCTGACATCATAAATCCCGCCTTTTCCTTGAAAACATGCGGCAATCTATATCACGCGATGAGGCATTTTTGGGCCTTTTGCGCTTGATAGATGGGCCCTTTTCGGAGAGATTGCGCCCCTTGAACAGGACCTTTTCCATGAGCCCACAGCCCGCTTCCACCTCCTCCCGCGCGATCGTCTGGCCGAGCGTCATCACCGTCATCTCGGCGGCGATCCTGATCGGCGCCGAAGTGTTCGGCGCGGCGTTTGCCGGCGGCTGGGCGCTCGCGATCCTGTTCGGGCTCGACGACACCGCCGCGCACATCCTCCAGGCGGTGCTGTTCGGGATCGGCGTGCTGATCATGGTGGCGTTCATCCGCGCCGCGCAACGCATCGAGCCGTTCTTCAAGCGCGCCTGACGCGCGCGTTCAAGAAAGCGCTGCGGCACAGGCGCTGAAGCGCTCACGCATCTCCCAGGAATCTTAACGTCCATTCATATTCGTCGTCACCGGCGCGCGCTGAGAACCAATTTGTAAGCACGCATGGGGAAATTTGTCCCCAGCCTAAAAAAATTGTTGCGAAGCAGAATCAAAAGTCTTATTTCCAGCCTTGCCCAATTTCGCACGTGCCTGTGGTCGTGTGTCAGTCGGTAGGTATCCGGACAAGAGGCCGGACAGCCGCCAAGGGATGAAGAACCGAGGGTCGCTCCATAAGCGGCCAGCATCTCTCTCAAGAGATGCCGTTGAAGGTCTCTGCATCCTTTGCAACCGTGACTGGCAGCCGGAGGCGAACCGGCGCACCCCGCTCTCAACGGGGGACGCGACTTAAAGCAACGACGGATCGGGCTTTTTTGGTCTCTACCGGCATTCCAACGCCGGCGCGGGCTACTGAAAAGGCTTGTCCTTCATTGCCAGGTGTGCGGGCGGGAAATTCCCAACCAATCCACGGCAGCACAATTCGGTCTGAGTTCAAGGCCTTGTCGCGTCTCCATCGTGCGGCAACGCCAGCAAACTCATGTCCGAGATCACATTTGAACGGGTCCCGTCGCTGGGCCGTTTGGAGGGTGCTATGACCGAACGTATTCAGGAATTCCTGCGCAACCGCCGCAGCGAGGGCCAGGACACCGAGCCGTGCCTCGTGGTCGACCTCGAAGTCGTGCGCGACAACTACCAGACCTTCGCGAAGGCCCTGCCGGACAGCCGCGTGTTCTACGCGGTGAAGGCGAACCCTTCGCCGGAAGTGCTGCAGCTCTTGGCCTCCATGGGCTCGTGCTTCGACACGGCGACCGTTGCCGAGATCGAAATGGCGCTGTCCGCTGGAGCGACGCCGGACCGCATCTCCTATGGCAATACGATCAAGAAGGAGCGCGACATCGCGCGTGCCTTCGCGCTCGGCATTCGCCTGTTCGCGGTCGACTGCGCAGCAGAGGTCGAGAAGATCGCCCGTGCCGCCCCCGGCGCCAAGGTGTTCTGCCGCATCCTCTATGACTGCGCAGGCGCCGAGTGGCCGCTGTCGCGCAAGTTCGGTTGCGATCCGGAGATGGCGGTCGAGGTGCTCGATCTCGCCAAGCGTCTGGGCCTGGAGCCGTGCGGCATCTCGTTCCATGTCGGCTCGCAGCAGCGCAAGGTGAAGGCGTGGGATCGTGCCCTGTCGATGGCCTCGACGGTGTTTCGTGACTGCGCCGAGCGCGGGATCAACCTGTCCATGGTTAACATGGGCGGCGGCTTCCCGACCAAGTACCTCAAGGACGTTCCTCCGGTCGTGCAGTACGGCCGGTCGATCTTCCGTGCGCTGCGCAAGCATTTCGGCAACCAGATCCCGGAGACCATCATCGAGCCGGGCCGCGGCATGGTCGGAAATGCAGGGATCATCGAGACCGAAGTCGTCCTGATCTCCAGGAAGAGCGACGAGGACGAGGTGCGCTGGGTATATCTCGACATCGGCAAATTCGGCGGTCTCGCCGAGACGATGGACGAGTCGATCCGCTACGCCATCCGCACCCCGCATGACGGTGCGGAGATGACGCCGTGCGTGCTCGCTGGGCCCACCTGCGATAGCGCCGACGTACTGTACGAGAAGATGCCGTATCCGCTTCCGGTGACGCTCGAGATCGGCGACAAGCTGCTGATCGAAGGCACCGGCGCCTATACGTCGACCTACTCGTCGGTGGCGTTCAACGGCATCCCGCCGCTGCGGACCTACCACATCTGATCAGCCTCGTTTGAGGCTTGAATAACGGGAGCCGGTGCGCCGGCTCCCTCCCCTTCCTATGCGAATTCAAGACAACGCTTTGCGCGGCAGCTTGCCGTTGCGAGCGGGGACTGACGTGCCATGACTGCTTTGCGGAAGACCACTGCTGCCCTCATCTCCGATGCCGCTCCGTTCGCGATCCGTGCGGAGCGAGCCTCGGACGTCGCTGCGCGCGAGGCGCTGCTGGATGCCTGCTTTGGCGACAACCGCCATACGCGCACCTGCCAGCGCCTGCGCGACGGACGCGCGCCCGCCGAAGGCCTTGCCTTGTCGGCCGTGCGCCAGGGCCGCCTGGTCGGATCCGTGCGGTTGTGGCACGTCAGCGCCGGGGGCATCCCGGCGCTCATGCTCGGCCCGCTGGCGGTGGAGGCATCCTCCCGCCAGCTCGGCGTCGGGGCTGCGCTGATGGACCACGCGCTCGCGGCGGCGAAGGCGCGTGGCCATCGCGCGGTAATCCTGCTGGGCGACGCGCCCTATTACGCCCGCTTCGGCTTCTCGGCCGCCAAGACCGCGGAGTTGACGCTGCCGGGCACCTTCGAGCGCGACCGGCTGCTCGGCCTCGAACTCCGCGAAGGCGCGCTCGACGGCACCTGGGGGATGATCGCTCCGACCGGCAGGCCGCTGCCTGAACCGAGGGCAAGCCGCGTCAGGAAGGCACTGCTCGTGCCGCGCGTGGCTTGATGCCATGCCGGAGAGCCTTCCCGCACCGTATGACGGTACGCGTTCGCGCGTCCGCAGCGCGATCACGACGGTCCTGCTGATCATGATATCGGTCATGATCGTCAGGGACATCTTCGTACGTCGCTGGGGCGCGGCCACGCCCCCAGCATCCGACCTGACCCGGCAATCCCGGTAAACCCGCCAGGGGTTGCGCGCGTCGGGGAAAAGCCCTTAAACCGCGCCAATCCCGCTCCCCGATCAAGCCTGGACCGAGGTTCCTGATGCCCCGCCGCCTGATTTCCACCGGCTCGCCCCTTGAGAAGACTGTCGGCTACAGCCGCGCCGTCATTGACGGCGACTTCGCCTTCGTCGCCGGTACCACCGGCTATGACTACGCCACCATGACGATGCCACCGGATGTCACGAGCCAGTCACGGAACTGCTTCAGGACCATCGAGGCCGCCCTGAAAGAGGGCGGCTTCGCGATGGCCGATATTGTCCGCGCGACCTACTACGTCACCGACGCCAAGGACGTGGATGCCCACTTCGCCGTCTGTGGCGAAGTCCTCGGCGACATTCGCCCCGCGGCGACGCTGCTGATCGTCGTTGGTCTCGCAAGACCCGAGATGAAGGTCGAGATCGAAGTCACCGCAAAGCGCCGCACCGCCTGATCCCACATTCACGACAGACCGCATTTTTCCGGAGACCCGCTCATGAGCCCCGCCTCGCAGATCTACGCCAAGATTACCGGCCCCATCGTCATGGTCGGCTTCGGCTCCATCGGCAAAGGCACGTTGCCACTGATCGAGCGGCACCTCGACTATGACAAGTCGCGCGTCACCGTGATCGATCCCAAGGACGAGGGCCGCAAGGCGCATTGCGAGAAGCACAATGTACGCTTCATCCAGAAGGGCGTGACCAGGGACAATTATCGCGAGTTGCTGACCCCGCTGCTCACGGAGGGCGGCGGCCAGGGCTTTTGCGTCAATCTCTCGGTCGATACCGGCTCGACCGACATCATGGAACTCTGCAACGAGCTTGGTGCTCTCTATATCGACACCGTCAACGAGCCGTGGCTCGGCTTCTATTTCGATTCCTCGAAGGGCCCGGAAGCGCGCTCCAACTACGCCCTTCGCGAAGCGACGCTGGCCGCCAAGAAGGCGCGCCCCGCGGGCTCGACGACGGCCGTCTCCTGCTGCGGCGCCAATCCGGGCATGGTCTCGTTTTTCGTCAAGCAGGCGCTGCTAAATGTCGCCGCGGATCTGAAGCTCAATGCCCCCAAGCCGAAGACCAAGGCCGAATGGGCGGACCTGATGCGGCAGGCTGGGATCAAAGGCATCCACATCGCCGAACGCGACACCCAGCGCTCCAAGTCGCCGAAAGAACCTGATGTCTTCGTCAACACCTGGTCGGTGGAAGGTTTCCTGTCGGAAGGCGTACAGCCGTCCGAACTCGGTTGGGGCACCCATGAAAAATGGATGCCCGAGAATGCGCGTACCCACGAAGCCGGCTGCGGCGCCGCCATCTATCTGATGCAGCCCGGCGCCAACACGCGCGTACGCACCTGGTGCCCGACCCGCGGCGCGCAGTATGGCTTCCTCGTCACCCACAACGAGTCGATCTCGATCGCCGACTACTTCACGGTGCGTGACCCATCTGGCAAGGCGATCTATCGGCCGACCTGCCATTATGCCTATCATCCGGCTGACGATGCCGTGCTGTCGCTGCATGAAATGTTCGGCCGCGCGGCGAAGATGCAGGAAAAGCACCACATCCTCGATGAGAACGAAATCGTCGACGGCATCGACGAACTCGGCGTGCTGCTGTTCGGCCATGACAACAACGCCTACTGGTACGGCTCGCAGCTCTCCATCGAAGAGACCCGCAAACTCGCGCCTTATCAGAACGCCACCGGCCTGCAAGTGACCTCCGCCGTGCTCGGCGGCATGGTGTGGGCGCTGGAAAACCCGAACGAAGGCATCGTCGAAGCCGACGAGATGGATTTCGATCGTCTGCTGGAAATCCAGATGCCGTATCTCGGCCCGGTGAAAGGCTTTTACACCGACTGGACGCCGCTCACCGACCGGCCGGGACTGTTCCCGGAGGACATCGACACGTCGGACCCCTGGCAGTTCAGGAACGTTCTGGTGCGGTAGCCGTGCGGCACCGGCGCAAGCCCAAGATGCGCTGCGCCGGCCATTGTCGAAATCGAGTTAAGGCCGGCTGCGTGAGGCGGCAGGCGAGTCCCGGCGGTTGCCGCTGCAGGGCACAGCCTGCCCCTGGATTCCGGGCGTAGAACTACCCACGGGAACCCGCCCCCGTCGTAACACTCGATTAATTCAATCGCGCGACCCTGAGGGGTAACTTTTGCGACGGCTCACGGCCGTCGCCGCAGCGTTTTGAGCGAGGGGCTCCCGGTTGGAGCGACCAACATGCGCGTCATTATTGCCATCATCCTGACGGCCGCGGCGCTGGCCGCGTGCACGCCTGAGAGCAACAATGACGTCACGGGCTCGGTCGACAACTGTGCCCGCAAGCTCTACAGCCAGTACAATCCCAAGGACAAGAAACAGTGCGTCGCGGTGTGCATCGCCTGCGAGCGCGGCGTGACCACCACCTGCTCCACCGCCTGCACGCTGAGGGGGGCGCAGTGATCACGGGTAAAAATCCCGCGCGTCACTTCGCCAGATAATCGAACGCCACCGTCCCCAGGCCCAACGTCAGGTCCGCCTTGAAATGCAGCGCGGAGACCACCTCGCGAACCGGCAGCCGCGCCACGTCGCAAAGCGCATGCGGGAAAAGGCCGAGCGCCGCAGGGCCGGTCCATGCCTCCTTCAGCGTGATGTCTTCCAGATAATAGCGCACCAGTTCGCAGATCCGATGGCTGCCGTCGACATGCGGAATGATCTTGAGCATGAAGTTCGGCGCCTTCATCGCTTTCAGCACCGCGTCGTGATCGACCGGGCGGTGCTTGTAGCCCATGGTGGCGGAAGCGCACAGCACCGAGCCGTAGTGCAAGGTGCCGACCAGCACGTCGCTCTCGACGACGATTTTCGGTGAAGCCAGTTTCTTGGGAAAGCCCCAGAGCTCCCGCCCGCCGGCGATCGGCCCCTCGTCGTCCAGATACATCGAATGAACGTAGACGCCCTCCTCGCCCTTGAAGCGGACCGGGATCACCTGGCCGGTCTCGGTGTAGTCACCGAAGCCGGTTGAATCAGGCATGCGGATGAATTCGTATTTTACGACCGGCTCAGCCACTTCGAGCGGCTCGGGTACGACAGCGGCAAGCGCATCGGGGTCGGTGCGATAGGTGATGATGAAATATTCACGGTTGAAGAAACGATACGGCCCCGGCGGGAACGACGGGTTGGTGAGCGGCATCGAATAGGCGGTTCGCCTGACGTCATCGATCTTCATCGCCTGCCTCATCTGTCATCTACACTGACGCGATGAGAGATTATGGGGCAGCCGATGGCAACAGGCGAGGCTGTAAAATCGGCAGAACGGCCCAGACACCGTCACGATGCCGTTATATCCGTCAGGCGACGCCGCCGAGATAAAGCCGCTTGACGATATCGTTGGCCTTCAACTCGTCGACCGACTGTGCCGCCACTGCGATCTCGCCATGGACGATGATGTAGCCGCGGTCGGCGATCCGGATCGCCTGGTTGAAATTCTGCTCGGCCATCAAGACCGTCAGTCCCACGCGCTGCTTGAGTTCGCCGATCTTGGCGATGGTCTGCGACACCAATAGCGGTGACAGGCCGACCGACGGCTCGTCGATCAGCAGCAGCCGCGGCGAGGACATCAGCGCCCGCGCAATCGCGAGCATCTGCTGCTGTCCGCCGGACATGGTGCCCGCGAGCTGGTTGCGGCGCTCCTTCAGCGCGGGAAACGTCTCATAGGCCAGCGCCAGATTGCGATCGATGGCGCTGCGCGCGACCTTGCGGAATGCACCGAGCATCAGGTTTTCCGCCACCGTCAGCTTGGGAAACAGCCGCCGCCCCTCCGGCACCAGCGCCACGCCGAGATCGACAATCGCCTCAGGCGAGAGCCTTGTAAGGTCGTGCACCTCGCCGTCGATCGTCAGAGACAGCCGGCCGCGGTCCGGCCGGACCAGACCCATGATGCACTTCATCAGCGTGCTCTTGCCGTTGCCGTTGGTGCCGAGCAAGGCGACGGTCTCGCCAGCCTCGACATGCAGCGTCACGCCGCGCAGCGCCTTGACGGCGCCGTAGCCGGCATCGAGACCCTCGATGGCAAGGCTAAGTGCCAAGATAGGCCTCCTGCACCCGCTTGTTGGCCATCACCTCGGCCGGCGCGCCGATCGCGATGATTTTTCCCGCGTCCAGGCACATCACCCGCTCCGAAAAGCGCATCACCGCCTGCATGATGTGCTCGATCATGATGATGGTGATGTCCTCCTCACCGAGACTGATCAGAAGATCCAGCACCTCGTCGACTTCGGACGAGGAAAGTCCCGCCATGGCCTCGTCGGAAATCAAGAGTTTCGGCCGCACTGCCAGCGCACGCGCGAGCTCCATCTTGCGCAATTCCACCTGGCTCAGCGTATCGGTCGGCGCGCCGGCCTTCGAGGCAAGGCCCATCCGCGTCAGGATCGACATCGCGACGTCTTCCTCCGGCAGGCTCGAACCGACGGAGGCGAAGTCGAGCCCGACCATGAGGTTTTCGAGCACCGTCATGCTCTTGAAGGGGCGCGGAATCTGGAAGCTGCGGGCGATGCCGCGGCGCGCGCGCTGATGCGGCGGCAATTGGGTGATGTCCTCGCCGCAGAAAATCACGCTGCCGACCTGCGGACGCAGCGCGCCGGATATACAGTTGATCAACGTGGTCTTGCCCGAGCCGTTCGGCCCGATCAGGCCGAACCGTTCGCCTTGTTTTATATCCACGCTGATACTGTCGAGCGCGGTGAACCCGCCGAAGGTCTTGGTGAGGGTTCCGACTTGCAGCAGGGGTGCGTCCGGCGCTGATATCACCGTCATGGCTTGCCTCCCGCGCGCAGACGGTAGCGCGGCCGCAGCAGCCCGATGATGCCCTTGGGCGCGCCGACCACGAACAGCACCAGCATGATGCCGAGCACCAGCACGTTGACTTCCGATGAGATGGTCACGGCGAGGAGCTGTTGCGTCGAGCCGAGCAGGATGGCGCCGAGCACCGGGCCGATCCAGTGGGCGGTTCCGCCGATCAGCGCCATCGCCAGCGCCGACACCGAGTAGCTCAAATTGAATGCCGAGGAGGGATCGGCATACTGCAGGTACATGGCAGCGGGCGCCCCGGCGGCCGAGATCAACGCGCCCGATATCATGCAGGCGACCAGTTTCAGCTTCAGGGTCGGTACACCCGTGCATTCGGCGGCAAGTTCGTCGTCCCTCAGCGCTTGCAGGCCGCGACCGATCCGGGAGTTCTGGATGTAGCGCGAGATCGAAACAGCAATGACTACTAGCACTGCCTGCACGAAGAACAGCATTTTCACGTAACTGTCGAACGGCGCCGTCACCGGTGGCCGCTGCAACTGGATGCCGGCTGCGCCGCCGACGAACCGCCAGTTCATCACGAAGGTCTCGATGATGATCGCAAGCGCGATGGTCGCAATCGAGAAGAAGATGCCGCGCATCCGCAGGGTCAGCAGGCCGACGCCAAAGCCGAGCAGCATGCCGATCACAGCGGCGGCGGCGATCTGTACCACGAGCGGCGCCCCCGTCGCCTTGAACAGGGCGACCGCCGTGTAGACGCCGACGCCGAAGAAGGCGTTGGTGCCGAAATTGACGTATCCGGCATAGCCGCCCAGGATGCTCCAGGCGACCGCGAGCGCGATGAACTGCAGGATGACGTAGCCGGCGAAGAACGGATATTCGTTGCGGACGATTTGCGTCATCGACAGCACGGCGGCGAGGAAGATGACGACACCGGCCCAGAATACGATGCTGTTGCGATGCTTCATCATCGGCCAAGCAGACCTTGCGGCCGGACGGCGAGCACGCCGAGTAGCATCGCGAACGAGATCGCCGGCGCCCAGGAAGCGCCGAACATCGTCAGCACGATCGATTCGGCGACACCGAGGATGATGGCCGCGATCAGCGTTCCGCTGATGCTGCCGAGCCCGGCCATGACGACGACGCAGAAGGTCCGCCCGATATAGGCGCGGTCGAGCGTCGGCTCCACGGGAGCGACGATGATCAGCAGCGCGCCGGCGATCCCGAGCACGGCGGTGGCGATGCCGAAGGCAAACTGCTTGATGCGGACCGGATTGGCGCCCATCAGCCGCAGCGCCTCCTCATCCTGCGCAACGGCGCGGATCGCGCGGCCCATGAAGGTTTTCGACAGATACACCGAGAGCAGCACCGTCAGCGCCAGCGCCACCGCGAACGCGACGAGTTGCCGGATCGGGATCCGAAACTCGCCGAACCGCCAGGACTTACCGATATAGGTCGCCGTGACCGAGCGCTGGTCGACGCCGAATTGCATGATGATCAGCACCTCGATGATGAAGGCGATGCCGAAGAAAAACGCAATGCCGCGCACGCCAGCATCGCTGCCGCGCCGCTCGAAGGTCTCATAATAAACGCGGTAGGCGAGCAGGCCGAACAGGAAAAACAGCGGCGTGATCGCGAGCCCCGCCAGCAACGGGTCGATGTCGTAGCTTTCGTTGAGCTGAAACACACCGTAGGAGGCGAGCACCAGAAACGCCGGATGCGCGACATGGGGAACGTCGAGCAATCCGAACGAAACGGACAGCCCGACGCTGACGGCGGCATAGAAGCAGCCGAGCAGCACCCCAAGCACGACAGCACCTAGCAGCAGGTCCATCGAAAACAATTCAGATCCCCCTTGGCCCGTTCAGGACCGGAAAAACGGCCGCTAGCCTATTTGCGGGCAGCCTCGAAGGGACTGATGAGATTTCCAGTCTTCAGTTTATCCGGGAACAGGATCACCTGCTTGCCGGAGGAGCGGAACTGTTCGATGTCCTTGTCCTTCACGCTCCGGAACTGGGCCTGTAGCGTCGCCGTTTCCTTGCGTTCGCCATCCGCCGAAAACGCGATCGGCCCGACGATGGTCTTGTGCTCATTCTCGCGCAGATATTTGGCGATGCCTTTCTGGTCGAGCGACTTGGTAGAATTGACCGCCGCCTCGATCATCTGTCCCATCGCATAGCCAAACGGCGCCAGATAATAGCCGAGCGGATCGACCTTGGCCTCGATGGCGCGCTTGGTGTAGGTGTCGAAAAACGCCTTGGTGCCGTCGAAATACATGCTCGATTCCGGCAGCCAGGTATTGTAGTTCACGACACCATTGAGCAGCGAGCCCAGATTGGACATCACGGCCGCGAACTGCAGACCGACCATGCCGCCGCCGAAAATCTTGACATCGTCGCCGATGCCGATCTCGTTCACGGCGCGCAAAATGCCGGCCGAGTCGGGCGGATAAGACGCGACATAAACGATGTCGGGCTTGGCGGCCTTGAGCGCGCGGATGATGGAAGCGAATTCCACCGTGTTCGGCGGATAGGACTGGTCGAACACAATGGGGAGGCCTCGCTGCTTGGCAACATCCCGCGCGGTCAGGGCGAGGTTCTGGGCGAACTCCTGGTCCGCCGCAAGCAGCGCCATGCTCTTGCCTCCCGCCTTTTGACCGAGATCGAGGAACGAGGATGCCCAGCTATCCGCCGGGCCCCACGGTGCATTGTTGAACCACATATCGTGGCCGACCTTGCTGTTTACCTGGAACGAGAAATTCCCCATCAGCAGCATGCCGCGCTGCTTGACGAACGGCATGAGCGGCGCGGTGGGCACAGTCGCGTAGGGCGCGAACAGCAGGTCGACCTTGTCGACGTCGACCAGCTTGGCGTAGATCGCCGGCGTCTCCGATGCACTCGACTTGTCGTCATAGACGATGAGTTCAACCTTGCGGCCGAGCAGGCCACCCTTGGCGTTGACGTCGTCGCGCCAGACCTCGATGCCGAGCTGCGAAGCCTTGCCACCACCCGCGAGGCCGCCGGTCTGTGCCATCGACATGCCGATCTTGATCGGCGGCTGCTGTGCGAGTGCGCTTGAGCCCCGCCCAGCCACCGCCACCGCCATCGCACCGCCGAGAAATGTCCTGCGTTTCATTGAGTCCCCCTTATTTTGTCATTGCTGTCAGTCATTTCGGCTCCGCCGGATCTCTGCCCGGTCGCGGCGAATGGTCAGGTCTGGCCGAGACTATTTGGCTCCGACCGGCGCGGATTCGTTTCTGGCTGATTTTTTCATGATCGCCGACGGATCGGCGCCGACGCGCCCGCTGGTCTTGTCGGCCTCGCTTTCGCGCGCAAGGCGCATGTCGAAGCGGATGCTGGGCATCCCCTTGATCGGGCAGTCCGGATCATTTGCCGCCACGTCGACGGCGAGATCGCCCGACGAACCGAATACGACGTCGTCGGCCAGGTGGGGATCGTCGCGCAGATAGAGCGCGGTGACCAACTCGCGATAGCCTGCTGCACCGACCAGGAAGTGAATATGCGCCGGCCGCATGCCATGCCGCGCCTGCGCCTTCACCATCGTGCCGACAGGCCCGTCCATGGGAATCGAATATCCGAGCGGCTTGACGGTCCGCAGCACATAGTGTCCATCGGCGTCGGTTGCGAACACGCCGCGATAATCGACCGATGTCGCGCTGGCCTGAATGTCGTAGAGACCGTCGGCGCCGGTCTGCCAGATCGAGACGGTGGCGTTGGCGACCGGCTTGCCGGTGGCATCGGTGACGCGGCCATAAAGAGCGCATTCGCTGCCCGGCTGCGGGTTTTTGGCGATCGAACTGCCGGCGGCCAGCGTCGGCGTGGCCTCGCGGTAGAATGGGCCGAGCAGGCTGGTGTTGGTGGCTTCCTCGAGGGCGGTGGCGTCGTGCAGGCCGTTGACGAGCGCCGAAAGGCCGAGCGTGTCGGACAGCAGGATGAATTCCTGCCGCTCCGGCGAGCACATCTTGCCGGCGGCGGTCATGAATTCGATGCCCTTGATCCATTCCGCCGGGGTCAGATTGACCTCGCGGGCGAACGCATGGAGGTGCTTGACCGCCGACGCCATGATCGTCTTCAGGCGCGGGTCGGGCGTTGTCGCCATCTGGTCGAGCACGGCATCCGTGATCGTTTCAGGCGTTAACTCACGCATGCGTCACTCCCTGAGCTGCCGGCCGTTATTCGACCTGCCGGCTGTTATTGCAGCAAGCCTAACCGCTTGTTGGGGATCAACACAAGGCGTTCGGAGGCGACGCCAACGCCCCCTCCTACGAATTGATACGAGGCTATGGGGGCACTTGGTTGCACAATGATGCGTCAGCGCGCACCGCGGTTCGGCGGCCCACGATATTGCGATTGCTCATTCAGGGCCGCGGAAGTGGGATCACCTCTCGCGGATCGGCGGCGCGACCTTCTCTGCCGGCGCCGGCGGCAGCGCGGGCTGAGCGCCCGCCTTCTGCGCGTCCGGATCAGGCCGGGCCGGTTGCGGCGGAATGTCTGACGGCCTCTGGCCGGTCGTGCCCGGCTCGGCCGGCGCGGTTGGCTTCGTTTCCGCGCCCGGCGTCGATTGCGTAGGCTGCGTCGCCTGCGCGATCTGCAGGGGATCGCGGGCGGTAAGCACGGTCAGTGCCAGCGCCGAAACGGCCAGCCCGGCCGCGATCAGCAGGGACGCGAGCAGCATTTCGCGTCGGTATTCGCGTTGGCGGTCTTGGGCAGGCATGTCGTTCAACCCCACGAAATTGTTCACGACATCAACGAACATGGCGGAGCCTGGTTCCGCGGAACGCCTGCGGTGGAACTGCGCTAACCACGCGGAACTAATCCGTCGTGCTCACCTCCCAGGTGGCATGCCTCACGCCGGGTTGATGCTGCAGGTCGACCACAACGGGATTGAGTTCGTTGGGATTGACCGCGGTACTGACCAGCGTCGCCACGATCTCCAGGAGATCGTCGCCGAGTTCGACCACGTTGACATCGGCCACCGGGTAGTTGGCGGCTTCCAGCCTCTCGACCAGGCGGTCGCGCATGTCGGGCAGCGCTTCAGGGGTGACCGCGAGCTTGAAATAATAGGTTGCTTCCGACGACTGCTCGTTCAGCGGAATACGGTTAATCGCGTTCACGAGGGGACGCAGCAACGTATTGCCGGCGATCACGAAGACGGTGAGCGCCACCGCCTGCGCGATCATGTCGGCGCCGGCGCAGGATCCGACCGCAGCCGACGCCCACAGCGTCGCCGCGGTGTTGAGGCCGCGCACGTCCATGCCCTGCTTCATGATGACGCCGGCGCCGAGGAAGCCGATCCCCGACACGACATAGGCGACCACGCGCACCGCACCGTCAGCACCGGTCAGGTGCATGGCGAGGTCGACGAAGGCCGCCGCGCCAACGGCGACGAGCACGTTGGTGCGCAAGCCCGCGGTGCGCTGCCTATATTGCCGCTCCGCACCGATCAAGGTGCCGAGTACAAACGCGGCGGTCAGGCTGACCAGCGTGTCGATGAAATCGTGAATCTGGAAGGTGGTCAGAAACCGCATGGCCCCACATAACGGCTGAATACGACAGATCGATTAAAATTCCAGCATCCCGGCGTCGCCGTCCTCCGTGCCAAAGGCCAGCAGCGTGCCCCTGGCGTTCCAGGCCAGCGCCGAGACCGGCTCGCTGCCATTGCGGCGCACCAGAATTTCCGCGCCGTCCTCGAG
The DNA here is from genome assembly GCF_054059515.1 of Bradyrhizobium sp. URHC0002. Taxonomy (NCBI): domain Bacteria; kingdom Pseudomonadati; phylum Pseudomonadota; class Alphaproteobacteria; order Hyphomicrobiales; family Nitrobacteraceae; genus Bradyrhizobium; species Bradyrhizobium sp. URHC0002. Next base: position 174,225 of record NZ_JBSSCF010000001.1, read on the forward strand.
CCGCACGATCAGCACGGTGCCATCGCTATAGCCTGTCGCCATGATGTCCTGCTTCGGGTGACAGGCGACCATGGAGACGCGCGCCTGCAGCGGCGCCAGCATCGCCGGCTCCTTGCCCATCGGGCCGTCCTTGCTGGTGAACGGCCAGATGATCACGGTGTCGGCGCCCGAAGTGGCGAGCCCCTTGCCGCCCACGCTCCACGACATCGAACGGACACGGCCGGGATAGCCGCTCATCCGCATGTGCCTGTTATCGGCAAGCCGCCAGCCGTGCAGCGCCGGCTCGTGCATCGCGGTGACCAGGAATTTGTTGTCGGGGCTGAAGATCACGCCGAGATGCGAGCCGGCCCATTCCAGAAATTCCGGCTTCGCCGCCATGTTTGGAAACCACAGCGTCACGCCATTGTAATGGGCAACCGCCACCCGCAAGCCCTTGGGCGCGAAGGCGAGCCCGCCGACGGTCGACGGCGCATCAAAAGTCTTCTCGTCGCCCTTGCTACTGCGGACGAACGCGGTCTTGCCGGCCGACCACGCCACTGTACCCTCGGGATGCAGCGCGATGTTATCGATCCAGCGCCGTTTTGCGTCGGTCGCGAGCACCGCTACCTCGCCCTTGGCGTCGAGCGCGACGACCTTGCCGTCATCGCCGCCGGTGACGATACGCTTGCCGTCGGAGGCCACGCACAGCACGGCGCCGCCGTGAATGGCGACTTTCGAAACTTCGCTCGCTTCGTTCACCATGACAGCGTTTTCCTCGGCGCCGACGAACACCGCGGTATCGCCAAGGAAATGGATCGAGGTCACGGGCATGCCGACCGGCACCGTCCGCACCTTGTCGGTGAGGGAAGCAATGGAGGGCGCGTCGCCCGGATCAAACTCTTTCATCACGTGACGATACAGCTTTCAAAACCGTCGCGGATAATCTGCTCCGGCAATTCACGGCCGATGAAGACGACGCGGCTTTCGCGGCGTTCGCCTTCCTTCCACTTCCTCTGATGATCGCCTTCCAGCATCATGTGCACGCCCTGGAATACGTAGCGGTCGTCGTCGTCGCTGAAGGCGAGGATGCCCTTCGAGCGCAAAATCTTCTGACCCTCGGTGGCGACGAGGTTTTGCAGCCACGGCATGAATAGGGTGGGGTCGAGCGGCTTGTCCGACCGCAGCGACAGCGATTGCATGTCCTCGTCGTGATAGTGCTTCAGCCCGCCATGGCTGTGGCCGTGATCGTGGTGATGGTCATGGCCGTGATGATGATCGTGGTCATGGTGATGATCGTGACCGTCGCCGGCGTCGAGGAATTCCGGCTCGATCTCGAGGATCCGATCCAGATCGAACGCGCCGCGCTCCAGCACGTCCGAGAGAGCGACCTTGCAACGCTCGGTGCGGTGCAGTTTTGCGTAAGGGTTGATGCCGCGGATCCGGGCCTCGACCTCGGCCAGCTCCGGCTTGGAAACGAGGTCGGTCTTGTTCAGCACGATGACGTCGGCGAACGCGATCTGGTTCTTGGCTTCCGGCGCATCCTTCAGGCGGTCGCTCAGCCATTTGGCGTCGGCGACCGTCACCACCGCATCGAGCCGGGCGTTCTTCTGCACGTCCTCATCGACGAAGAAGGTCTGCGCCACCGGGGCCGGGTCCGCCAATCCCGTCGTCTCGACGATGATGGCGTCGAACTTGCCCTTGCGCTTCATCAGGCCGTCGAGAATGCGGACGAGGTCGCCGCGCACGGTGCAGCAGACGCAGCCATTGTTCATCTCGAACACTTCCTCGTCGGCGCCGATGATGAGGTCGTTGTCGATGCCGATCTCGCCGAATTCGTTGACGATGACGGCGTATTTCTTGCCGTGGTTTTCCGACAGGATGCGGTTGAGCAGCGTGGTCTTGCCGGCGCCGAGATAGCCCGTCAGCACGGTCACTGGAATTTTTTGAGACGAAAGATCAGACATAATAACTCCGGCATCACCTTAGCTGAGCATGATCTTATCGGAAAACCGGTACCCACTTTTCCGGATCATGCTGTATGGCCGCGCGAGCAAGCAGGGAGGCCCCTGCCCTATGGGCTCAGCGCGCTGGTCAGGGCCTTTATATTGTGCCTGACCATTGCAATGTAAGTGGGAGAATCGCCCTTTTCGGCCGTCAGGCTGTCCGAATAGAGCGTTCCGCCGACCCTGGCGCCGGTCTCGGCCGAGATCCGGCCCATCAGGCGGGGATCGCTGATATTTTCCAGAAACACGGCCGGTATTTTAGCCGCCCTGACCTGGGTGATGATTCCTGCGATATCGCGGGCGCTAGCCTCGGACTCGGTCGAGACGCGGAGCGGCGCGATGAATTCGACGCCATAGGCGGCGGCGAAATAGCCGAAGGCATTGTGGGTTGAGATCACCTTGCGGCGGTTTTCCGGAATTTTCGCGATCGCCTCGCGCACCTCACGTTCCAGCGCGTCGAGCTCAACCAGATAGGCCCCCGCCCTGGATTTGAAGGCCTCGGCATCCGCAGGCGCCGCCGCTGACAGCGCATCGCTGACATTGGCGACATAGATCTTCGCGTTCGCAACCGATTGCCAGGCGTGCGGATCGGCCTCCGAGCCGAGCTTGAGCGGCGCGATGCCAGTTGTAACGGTCACGACAGCAGCCTTGCCGCCGGCGGATTTTACCAGCCGCGGCAGCCAGCCCTCAAAGCCGAGACCGTTGACGAAGACGAGCTTCGCATCCGCCACTTTTTTTGCATCCGCAGGCGTCGGCAGATAGACATGGGCATCGCTATTGGGGCCGACCAACGTGGTGACATTGACGCGATCGCCACCGACATTGCGGACGAAATCGCCGAGGATCGAGAAGCTGGCGACGACGTTGAGGCGCTCCGCGGCGCGGGCCGGACCAACAACCGCGATCAAAGTGAGAGCGATCAGCCAAACCCGGATCATGGCTACGCCTCGAGGTGACGGCCGGGGAACATCTGCCGCACCAATCCGCTGACGGGGCCGAACAACAGCGAGGCCACATAGAGCACTGCCGCGACCAGGATGATCGCCGGCCCCGAAGGAATCTTGGTCTGGAACGACAGCACCAGCCCGGCATAGCCCGAGACAATGGCGCTTGCGACCGCGATGCAGATCATGCCGGTGATGTCGGGCGACCAGAACCGCGCGATGCCGGCGGGCAGGATCATCAGGCCGACACCGAGCAGCGTGCCGAGCGCGTGAAAACCGTTGACGAGGTTGATCACGACCAGCGCCAGGAAGGCCAGGTGCGCGGGCGCCCCGGCGCGAGAGACGGTGCGCAGGAACACCGGATCGACGCATTCGATCACCAGCGGCCGGTAGATCACGGCCATCACCAGCAGCGTGATGGTGGCGTTGAAGGCGATGACGAGCAGCGTCTGGTCGTCCATCGCCAGGATGTTGCCGAACAGCACGTGCAAGAGATCGATATTGGTGCCCTTGACGGAAACGATGGTGACGCCGAGCGCCAGCGACACCAGATAGAAGGTCGCAAGCGAGGCGTCTTCCTTCAGCTCCGTGTGGCGCGCGACAAGGCCTGCAAGCAGCGCGACTGTAAAGCCTGCGAGCAGCCCGCCCGTCGTCATCGCGAACAGATTGAGCCCGGAGACTAGGAAGCCGATCGCCGCCCCCGGCAGGATCGCGTGCGCCATGGCGTCGCCGACGAGGCTCATCCGCCGCAGCATCAGGAACACGCCGATGGGTGCTGCGCCAAGCGCGAGCGCGATCACGGCGGCGAGCGCGCGGCGCATGAACTCGAATTCGGTGAAGGGCGCGATCAGCGCGTCGTACAGCATCAGGCGGCCTGCGACGGCATGGCGTCCACGGCGCAGGCGGCCGCCGTCTCGTCGAACGCCTCGCACATCCGTCGCGCCTCGGCGAGGTTTTCGGGCGTGAGCACTTGCGCGGTCAAGCCCCACGCCACCGGCCCGCGCGCGAGCAGCAGCGTTTCCGGAAAATGCGCGCGCACCAGGTCCATGTCGTGCAGCGCCGCCAGCACTGTGCGCCCCTCGCCGTGCCAGCGCTGCACCAGCGCCAGCAGGTCGGTCGAGGTTTTGGCGTCGATGGCGTTGAACGGCTCGTCGAGCACGATCAGCCGCGCGTCCTGCAGCAGCACGCGTGCGAACAACATGCGCTGCATCTGGCCGCCGGACAGCGTGCCGATCGAGCGGTTTTCGAACCCGTTGAGGCCGACGGCGGCGAGCGCCTGCGTGATCTTCTCGCGCGCCTGTTTGCCCATGCCGCCGAAAAAGCCGGTCGACCGCCACAGGCCGGTGCCGACCAGATCGAACACCGAGATCGGAAAAGTCCGGTCGATGTCGACGCTCTGCGGCAGATAGGCGATGTCCCTGACATCGAGGCCGCCGAGGTCGATCGACCCCGAAAGCGGCTTCAAAATGCCGGCGAGCCCGCGAAACAATGTCGACTTGCCGGCGCCGTTCGGCCCGACCACCGCCAGCAGCGCGCCTTGCGCAACCTCGCCATTGAGATGATGCACCGCCGGATGGCGGTCGTAGCCCAGCGTGACGTCGCGGAATTTGAGCTGCGCGGCCATGCTCACCTCATCGCCACCAGGACGACGACCCACAGCCCGGCGCTGACCGCCAGTGCCGCGGCGAGACGCGCGGTCACGGTCATGCGCAGGATCGACCAGGGCGCGGGCTGCGCCGGATGCGGCGTTGCCGGGCCATGGGAATGGGCGTGGCCGTGGTGATGACCGGAGCCATGGTGATGGCCGGGGCCATGGTGATGGCCGGGGCCATGGTGATGGCCGGGGCCATGGTGATGGCCGGGGTCGTGGGAATGGTCGTGAGGCATGGGGAGACGTTATAATATAACATTACGGGAGTCTACGCGTTGGCACGGCGGCTAGGCCGGCCTTATCGAACGGCCCGGCCCGACTTTGACGCCGCTATTTCCGCGAGGCCAGGAGAAGCCGGAACCCCGCCGCTTGAACGCGGCCGCCGACGAAGGCGACCAATTCCCATGATGACCGAGAACGCCAATCCAGAGAGCCGTCCCGCCGATCCCGAGCGCGGCAACAGCCTGCGCGCATGGCTGATCGACGCGCTGGCGCTGGGCGTGGGTGCGCTGGCCGTCTTCTATTACCGTCCAGAAGGCGGCCTCGCCGGGCTCATCGTTTTCGTCGGCGCTTACACGCTGACGCATTCCCTGCACGGCCTGAATTGGAAATTGCTCGCGGGAATTTGCGAAGTCCTGCTCGTCTGGCTCGCCCCGGCGATCCATCTGGGCACCCTCATGATGGTTCCCGCAGGCACCAGCGCCATGGGACTGGTCTTCACGTTCCTGCTGCCCGGGATCGCTCAAGCCTACTGGCTTTGGGAGTTGTGGCCGGCGACGGCCACCTCGTCTCACCCGCTGACCTTGCTGTGCGCGGCGTGGCTGGCGCTGCTTGGGATCAGGATTTTTGCGCAGATCATGTTGGTCGGCTGGCGTGCGCCGCATTCGCTGAGACAGCACCGCGTCCAGATGAAGCCACTTCCGAAACTGAGGCGGCCTTAATTTCGAATGCCAATCGATGAGGCCACCGGCCGGATCATCCGCATCGCAACGTCGGTGTAACGGCCGCCGTTGAAGTTGACGTCAACGACCCACAGGACGAACAGCGCAACAAATGCGGCGGCGACGGCTTTCATAAGTTGTTAACGATGAAGATGCGGCACGGGTTCCGGCCGCGATCCGCTCCACCGGGGGTACTCCAAACTAGTTCGGAACGATCACCCGAGTTGCGGTAATTTGGCTGACCGTTGGCCGCTTGTATCCGCGTTGCCGGCGGTTGGAATGGGCGGTCCCGGTTTCAGCCTCTAGCCCCCCGCTGCTGGGGCCGCCTCTCTCCCGACCGCGAAATGAAAGAGGCCGCCAACTGAGGCGGCCTTACTGTACCCCAAGCTTCCATGCCGGTAGAAATTGCCAACATCGCGGATGGACCGCCGAGGCAATTGCGGATGTCGATCGCGCAGATCGTCGGGCAACCGGCGGCTGGCTTCCGAGATAATTTCGAGGTACCCGCGTCACGGCATGGAGATGCAAAGTGACTCGCCGAACGTCTCGGAAGTCAAGCCTTCGACAAATTCGCTGGCGAGCAGGACATTGTCCCGAATGTTGTACAGGGCCTGCTTGACGGACTCAGAATGCATAAATGGCTTCGCGCTCGGCAATCGGCTTCACATGAGGCTTGAGCGCAATCCGGTGTGAAACATCCACGCGAAACGGAAACAGATCTTCGATGCGGTGGACGATCCCGACGTACTTGAAAACATCCATCCGAACGTCCGGCGCGATCTCTTGCGTAGGCGCCTGCAAAGAGGCCGCCAACCGGAGACGGCCTCTGTCATAAGACTTTCAAATAGATTTGCTTGTGTTTCGTTTGCTGACCATAGCCGCTGCCTACGGGGCAGGACGATTAATATGGCCGGCAGGGGCCAACTGAATTTCAGAGCAAGGCAGGCGGCCCCGCTAGGCTCTCAAGGTCCGAGTGGAAGGCTGGATCGTGAGGCGATAAGCAACGAGCTTGCTACCGTCCATGACCTCCAGCGCCATATCGCAGACAGGGCAGTGATATTCGCCCTTGGCCCCAACTTGTGACGAAAGCTCAAGCCGTCTGAATCCGGCTCCGCAGTTTGGGCACGTTACGTCACCCTTCTTCATTTGCACCCCTTAAAGGCTGACCCACCCCGGCGGGGATTCATATCCGAGGTCCAAGGGCGGAACAACGCTCTTTATCCGTAAAATTACGGGTGACTGCCAGCCTCTGGTATCAACAATCCATCCGGCACACCCTGTGCGCGCGAATTCACGGCTTCCCGATCACCATCGCGATCGCCGCCGCCATGAACGGAAACGGCACCGAGACCGCGGCACGAAACCAGACGAACCGGGCCGGCATGAACGGGATTTCCCACAAGATCATGCGCTGGAAGGCGAACAGCGCCCAGGCGACGACATAGGCGATCACCTGCGGCGGGCCGCCGCCGACTTTCAACGCCACCGCGCCGATCGAAAAGCCGACCACCGGGCCGCCCGGGGTCGCAGCACCTGCAATCACAGCAGTCAGCACGCCGAACCAGCCCGAGTCCGGCCCGAGCCAGCCGGTGATAACTTCCGGCGGAATCACGGCGGCGATGTAGCCCGAACCGATCACGCCGAGCGCAATGCGCGGCACGATGTTGATGAAGTCCATGCTGCCCTCGCGCACCGACGACACCAGCACCACGCGGCCGCGCCGCCAGGCCATGAAGCCGAGGATGGCGACCGAGCCCCACAGGGTGATGTCGATGATCAGCGCGGAGAGGGTCATGCCGGCGGCTCCGGCTCGCCCTTCGGGTACATCCGCACGAAGACGAAGCGGCCGAGCGCGCCCGCAAGAATCGGGATCGGCAGCGAGATCACGATCCGCCAAAGCGTGAACTCAGTGCCGAGGATCGGCAATTCCCAGGCGACCGCGCGGCCGTAGCCGATCAGCGTCCAGCTCACGACCATGGCGATGGTGGCCCCGAAATCGGCGCCGACCGTGAGCAGCGCCGCCGCCACCGGATAGGCGGTGAAGGGACCGCCGGGCAGGATCGCGCCGAACGCCGTCCCGATCAAAAGTCCCTTCAGGCCCGAGTTCGGCCCCAGCGCCAGCGAGACTTTCTCGTGCGGCAGAATTTCCGCGATGAAGGCGCCGAGCAGGCAGCCGGCCAGCACGCGCGGCATGATTTCCCCGAACAGCCAGAGATCATGGGTGAGGATCTTGAGCACGCCATCGATGCCGTCGCGCCGCCAGACCAGGCCCGCGCAAAGCGCGACCAGCGCGCCGATCACGATCATCGACCAGCCGACCGGCTTGCGGGCGCGCTTTGGGCGCGTCTCGCCGTCATCGGCAGGTGCCGGATCTTTTATCGGAGGTTCTGACAAAGGCGATGAGTCGGAGGAGTGATGCGAATTCACCCTGCTTAGTCCCGCCATGGTGGCGACGCAAACGGAAGCTGGCCGATACCCATGCGCATCCCGGGGCATGCCCATGCGGGGGCGTCACGCGGCTCTGACCGCGCGCCGCGGGCCATTCGTTCAGGTGAACTGGCGAACCAGCGCAAGGCCGGCAAACAGTCCGGCAATCGAGAGCACGACCGAGCCAACGACGTAAAGCGCCGCGGATGCGAGTTCGCCGCGCTCGTAGAGCAGCGCCGCATCGAGCGAGTAGGCCGAGAACGTGGTGTAGCCGCCGAGAATGCCGGTCATCAAAAACAGCCGCCAGGGCTGCGACGCCTCGCCCTTGAAGGCGAGATAGCCCGCGATCAACCCCATCACGGTCGAGCCCGTGATGTTGATGATGAAGGTGCCCCAGGGAAATCCGGTGCCGAGGCAGCGGGCGCAGGTGACGTTGATGAGATGGCGGAGGCTCGCGCCAAGCCCGCCACCGATAAAGACCAGCAAATAGCTCATCGCAGCATTTTCCCAGATCGGCGAAGTCACCCGGCAAACCGCTTGTGCCTGTTAGCAGCGCTCCCTGCAAGGATCAGGACGGCGCTACGCCCAACGAAAAAGGGGCGGCAGCCGCAGCTACCGCCCCTTCGAAATCGCTGGCTTCGAGCGGTCTGGAATCAGACCTTGCCAAACAGCTCGTCGACATAGTCCCAGTTGATCAGGTTATCGCAGAACGCCTTCAGATAGTCGGGACGGCGGTTGCGATAGTCGATGTAGTAGGAGTGCTCCCAGACGTCGCAGCCGAGGATCGGCGTGGCGCCATGGACCAGCGGGCTTTCGCCGTTCGCAGTCTTGGAGATTTCGAGCTTGCCGTTCTTGACCGACAGCCAGCACCAGCCGGAGCCGAACTGACCGACGCCGGCAGCGGCGAAATCGGCTTTGAACTTGTCGAGACCGCCGAGGTCTTCGGTGATCTTCTTTTCCAGCCGGCCGGGCAGCTTGCTGCCGCCGCCGTTCGGCTTCATCCAGTTCCAGAAATGGAGATGGTTGTAGTGCTGGCCGGCATTGTTGAACACGGCCGGATTCTTGCCGAACGAACCCTTGACGATCTCTTCCAGGGACTTGCCTTCGAATTCGGTCCCCTTGATCGCGTTGTTTCCGTTGGTCACGTAAGCCTGGTGATGCTTGTCGTGGTGGTATTCCAGCGTTTCCTTGGACATGTGGGGCGCAAGGGCGTCGTGGGAATAGGGCAGATTGGGCAGCGTGAAGGTCATGGGTGATGTCCGAACTGATGGGAGACGTGGTCTGGTCTAACGGGAACCCTTATAGAAGGTTCCATTGCGCATAAACACCGCAATTTGGCAAGAACGGGAGCTTCTCCGGTACAGCCGCTCCGCGTCCGGCGTATGACGGGACGGCAGCGGTATTGGCGCAACAGGGTGATGAAATGAGCATCGAGATCGACGTCCTGAACGGAGACGCATCATGGGCGAAGGTCGAACCGCTGATGAAGGCGGTCTGGCCACGTCATGTGGTCGAGAAGCTGGCATGGGGTCACATCGAATGGGCCCATGCCGATTTGCGCGTGCTGATCGAGACGGGCGAGGATTCTCCGAGGCCGGGACTTGCCTGCCATGTCGGCATCTACTTCCGCACCGCCCTTTGGGATGGGCGCAAGGTCCAGATCGGCGGCATTGGCGGCGTCTCGACCCGCGAGGATTGCCGGGGACGCGGCTACGCTACCCTGGCGCTCAACGCCGCGATCCGGACCCTGCGCGATCACGAAGCGGTGCGGTTTGCGATGCTGTTCTGCGAGCCGCATAATGAAGCGTTCTATCAGGCGCGCGGCTGGCATGCGTTCAGCGGCGAGGTCTATGCCGAGCAGCCGGAGGGAAGAATTCGCTTCGAGGCGATGGCGCCCTATGTATTCGATTTCACGCGCAAGCCGCGTGATGGAATAATCGACCTATGCGGCCTGCCATGGTGACCCCTGCATGGCTGTGGGTGGTTGCGGCCGGACGCCCGCATAACATGTCATGCATAATCTATTGATTTGGATGACCGGTGACGGATGACCATTGACGCACAGCTCGACATGCGCCCCGCCGCGGTCCCGGCCGCTCCCATCAACGGCCTGCTCACCTCGCCGATCCTGCCGACGCTGTTGAAGCTCGCGCTGCCCAATGCGATCGCCATGGTGGGCACGACGCTGGTTGCCGTCGCCGAGACTTCCTATATCGGCCGGCTCGGCACCGAGCCGCTCGCCGGCATCGCGCTGGTGTTTCCCTTCGTGATGCTGACGCAGATGATGTCGGCGGGCGCGATGGGCGGCGGCGTTTCCTCCGCCATCAGCCGGGCGATCGGCGCAGGCGATCGCGACCGCGCCGCAACGCTGGCGCTGCATGCCGCGATGATCGGCGCCTGCGCCGGAATCTTTTTCACCGTGACGATGCTGATTTTCGGCCACGCGTTTTACGCGCTGCTCGGCGGGCGCGGCGGCGTGCTCGATCAGGCCATGCAATATTCGCACGTGCTGTTCTCCGGCGCGATGGCGATCTGGCTTGTCAACACGCTGGCCTCGGTGGTGCGCGGCACCGGCGACATGCGGATTCCATCGATAACATTGATCGGCACCGCGCTGGTGCAGATCACGGTTGGCGGTGCGCTGGGCCTCGGGCTGCTCGGCCTGCCCAAACTCGGCATGAGCGGCGTCGCCGCGGGCCAGCTCACCGCTTTCACGCTCGGTGCGATCTTCCTCGCCTGGTATCTCATCAGCGGCCGCAGCCGGCTGACACTGAACTTCAAGGGCTTCAGATTCCAGCGCGCCATGTTCTTCGACATTCTGAGGGTCGGCGCGGTGGCGTGTCTGTCGCCGCTGCAAACCGTGCTGACGGTGCTGATCTTCACCAAAATCCTGGCCGGTTACGGCACCGAGACGCTGGCCGGCTACGGGATGGGCTCGCGGCTGGAATTTTTGCTGACCCCGATCGCATTTGCTTTTGGTGTCGCCTCGGTGCCGATGGTCGGCATGGCAATGGGCGCCGGCCTCGTGACGCGCGCACGGCAGGTGGCGTGGACCGCGGGCGCCGCGGCCGGCATCACCGTGGGCGCCATCGGACTGATCGTCGCCGTGATGCCGTCGCTCTGGGTGTCGCTGTTCACCAGCGATCCCGGCGTCACCGCCGCGGCGTCTTCCTATCTGGTCTGGGCTGGCCCGGCATTCGCCTTTTTCGGGATGGGCGCCTGCCTCTATTTCTCGTCGCAGGGGGCCGCCAAGGTCGGCGGTCCCGTGATGGCCGGCACAGCGCGATTGCTGATCGTCGGCGGCGGTGGCTGGTGGCTGGCCTCCGGGGGCGCGCCGGCATGGACGCTGTTCGCGCTGGTGGGCGCGGCGATGGTCGTTTACGGCCTCGGCACGGCGCTGTCGATCCGCCTCACCCGCTGGAGCAAATGATCGGCCAGGTTGTAAACCGAACTTAATGTGAAGTTGCACGAATCTGATTTGTTGCTATGCAAGCCTGCTTTTTCGAAGGAATGGTTCATGGCTTGCAAAACATCTTCCATCATTGCGACCGCTTTCATCATCGCGATTGCGGCGGCATTGCTGGCCGCCCCATCGGCTCGCGCGCAGGGCACCACTGAGCCGACCGGTGTCTGGCTGACGCAGGCCGGCGACGCGCGGGTGAAAGTCAGCAAATGCGGTGGCGGTCTCTGCGGCGTGATCGTCGGCCTCAAAGACCCGATCGATCCGGCCACCGGCAAGCCCCAGGTCGATGACAAGAATCCCAACCCGGCCCTGAAGCGGCGGCCGATGATCGGCCTGGCGCTGTTCAGCGGCATGCACCCGGTCGCGCCCAACAAATGGTCGGGCCAGATCTACAACGCCGATGACGGCGGCACCTATGCGAGCAGCATCACGGTGGCAGGCCCGGATACGCTGCGCGTCGAAGGCTGCGTCGGCGCGCTCTGCGGCGGCGAGACCTGGACGCGGGTCGGGCGGTAGATTACGCCGCCATCGCCTTCAACGCGGTCGCCGCCGAGGCGTAGCCGCCGCGGGCGCCGTCGATAAAGTGAACGTGATCGCTGCGCATCACCGATGGCGTGAAGCAGGTCATCATCGCCGCGTCCTGCCGGTGCAGGCCGTAGCGCACGACCCTCGCTGAAGCCGCCTTGGCCAGAAGCTCCGCCAGTGCGCGCTCCAGCTCCTCCGTGCAATCGAGGATCATCCGCAGGCCGTCGTCATATTTGCGGAAGTCGGAATTCTCCACCACCTGCTTCACATAATTCTTCGGCACGAAATTGCCGACCTTGATGCCGAGGCGCATCACGACATAGGCCCACAACGTCACCGCGAGCACGACTCCGCGCCGCTTCAACAGCGGCCCGCCGCGCGCGGCGCGCGCTTCATACTCCACGCCGGCCGGCGGCCAGCGCAGCGGCGGCCCGCCCGGCGGCACCGGCCGACCGGCATCCGGAGACTGTTCGACCAGTTTGATGACGTCCTCGATCACCTTGCGGAAATGATGCGGATCGGCACCCTTTGTGGGCACCACCAGCACGGACAGAATGATCCCACGCGTGGAAGGCATTTCCTCGAACCGGCACGACAGCCCGGACAGATCGGGTTGCGTGCCCGGCGCAGCCGCCGGCACCGCAAACTCGCCCCGCTTCATCGCGGCATCCGCCCAGCCCACCCCCCCGCCGGAAAACATCGCATAGGAGAGATTCGCCGACGGGCCGAAGCGGGCGACCCTGATATCGAGGCCTTGCGCGCGGATGTCCCTCACCGGCACCAGCGCCACCCGCATCATCAGATCGAGATCTTCGCGGACCCATGCCGCCGTCGCCGCCAGTGCGTCGCGGGCGCGCGCGAGGTCGCCGGGCGACACCGCGAAGCTGGCGCCATCGCCGCCGAACACGAACGGAAATTCGCGCCCGTCAAGCGCGTTGGTAACGGCGGCGATCACGGCAGCGCCGGCCATGTTGACCGCCTTGTACCGCTGGTTCGCAATCGCCTTGGTCGATTCCACAATGTCGGCGACGCCGACGGTCCAGTCATCAGGCAACGGCGCATACATCGCCGGGTCCATCAGGCTGCCAAAGCCGCGAAAGACCGGGATCGAGCCGTAGAAAATGTCGGTTCCGTCAGGCGTCGTCATGGCGATGAAGGCCCCCGGTTATCAAACCTCTCCAGAGCGCAGATGACTTCTCTTCGATTCGTCATCTCGCTCTAACTTTTTGTTCGAGCATGATCTTTTCGGAAAACCGGTATCCAATTTTCCGCATCATGCTGCAGCAGATACGGCCGATTCTGAAATCGGTTGGCGCGGCTAAACGTCCTACCCCTTCGCCAGCCCGCGCAGCACCAGCTGATTGAGCCGGCTGGCAAACGCCGCCGGATCTTCCGGCAACTCGCCGTCGAGGATCTGCGCCTGCTCCAGGAGCAGGAACGACAGGTCCTTGGCCGCATCCTTGTCGCCGGCGATCGCCGCGACCAGGGGATGGCGCATGTTGATCTCCAGGATCGGCTTGGTGGTGGGAACCTTGTTCTGCATCACCAGCAGGCGTTCGAGCATGCGGTCGTGCGCGCCGCCGCCGGCGACCAGGCATGAGGCGCTCGCCGTCAGCCGCTGCGAGGCGCGGACGTCGGAGACGCGCTCGCCGAGCGCATCCTTGATCAGCGCAATCGTGGTGGCCTCGTCTGCGCCGGGCTCGTCCTTCTTGTCGTCGGCCTTGTCATCCAGGAGCGGGATCAGGGCGAAATCGAGATCGCCCTGGCTCAGCGACTTCAGCGGCTTGCCGCCGAAATCGAGCGGCGCCGAGGTCCAGAACGCATCGACCGGATCGGTCAACAGCAGCACTTCGATGCCGCGGGCGGTGGCGGACTCCAGCTTCGGGTTCGCCTTCAGCCGTTCGATGCTGTCGCCGGTCAGGTAATAGATGTCGGTCTGGTTCGGCTTGAGATCCTCGACATACTGCTTGAGCGAGCGGTTCTCGCCCTTGGTCGTAGTGAAGCGCGACAATCCCAACAGTTTCTCGCGGCGCTCAAAGTCCTCCCAGATGCCTTCCTTGATCACGGGGCCGAACGCGTCCCAGATTTTGGCGAACGCTTCCGGCTCCTTGTCGCCGAGGCTTTCCAGCTCCGATATCACGCGGCCGGTGACGGCCTTTCGGATCTGGGTGAGCTGCGGATTGTTCTGCAGCATCTCTCTGGAAATGTTGAGCGGCAAATCCTCGCTGTCGATCACGCCGCGGATGAAGCGCAAGTAAGCCGGCAGGACATCGGCGTCGTCGGCGATGAAGACGCGGCGGACATACAGCTTGATCTTTCCCTTGCGCGCCTGATCGAACAGATCGAACGGCTTCGTCGATGGCGCGAACAGCAGCACCGCATAGGACTGCCGGCCCTCGGCGCGATAATGCAGCGTCATCGCCGGCTCGTCGAATGCGCCGGCGATCTGCTGGTAGGCCTGCTTGTAGTCCTCCACCGAGAGTTCCGATTTCGGCCGCTGCCACAGCGCGCTGGCCGAATTGATCTGGCGTGGCTCGCCCTCCTCCGGCACCAGTTCGATCGGGAACTGGATGTTGTCGGACCAGGCGCGGACGATGCGCTCGATCTCGTGCGTCTCGAGATATTTCGCCGCGTCCTTTTTCAGATGCAGGACGATCTCGGTGCCGCGCGTGACCCGCGCAGCGTCCTCATCGCTGGCCGGCGCGATTTCAAACCCGCTGCCGCCCGAGGACGACCAGACGAAAACCTCATCCGAACCGGCGCGGCGGCTGGTGACCACGATACGATCGGCAACCATGAACGCCGCATAGAAGCCGACCCCGAACTGGCCGATCAGATTGGTGCCGTCCTTGGCCTCGGTGAGGCGGGAGAGAAAGGACTTGGTGCCGGAGCGTGCGATGGTGCCGAGATTGTCGATCAGCTCCTGCCGGTCCATGCCGATGCCGCTGTCGACGACGGAAAGCGTATCGGCCTTCTTGTTCGGCGCGATGCGGATCCTGGGCGGCGCGCCGTCGGCGATCAGTTCGGGCGCTGATATCGCCTCATAGCGCAGCTTGTCGCAGGCATCCGATGCGTTCGAAATCAGCTCGCGCAGGAAGATGTCGGTCTCCGAATAGACCGAGTGCACCATCAGGTTCAAAAGTTCGGCGACCTCGGCCTGGAACGGCTGGGATTCGGGGGCAGTGGTGGTGGTCATACGGGGGCTCGCAGGGAACAGGGCCAAAGCAAAGCCCTGATATAGCGATACCATCTCGGGTGGCAAGATTTAGCCTCGCTGCAACCCTATGTCGTCCCCTCACCGCTCGACGAATGCGCGCTGGAACTGATCCAGGATCGGCTTGAGCAGATAGCTCAGCATGGTCCGGCTGCCGGTTTGCATGAACACTTCCGCCGGCATGCCCGAGGAGAGCTGCAACCCGGCCAGCCGCCGGCGCTCTTCTTCCGGCAGCATGATCCGGACCGTGAAATAGGACGTGCTGGTCTGCTGGTCGCGGGTGGTGTCGGGCGAGACATAGGACACCTGACCGATCAGCTGCGGTGTCACCCGCTGGTTGAAGGCCGAGAAGCGGACGAAAGCCTGCTGGCCTTTGCGCACCTGGTCGATGTCGTTCGGCTGCAACCTCGCCTCGATCTGCAGATCATCGGAATCCGGCACCACCTCCATGACGGCGTCGCCGGCGCGAATCACGCCGCCGATGGTGTGCGCGTTCAACTGATGGATCACGCCCGACGTCGGCGCGCGCATCTCGATGCGCTCGAGGACGTCGCGCGCGGCGACGCTTCGCTCGCTGAGTTCGGCTTCCTTGCCCTGCGCCTCGCCGAGATCCTTGACGACTTCGGTGCGGACATCCTGGTCGAGCCTGACCAGTTGCAGCTTCGCCTCGTCGACCTTGGTCTTGGTTTCGGCGATGGTGGAGATCAACTGTCCCCGTTCACCCTCGATTCTGGCGGCCTCGCGCTGCAGGGCCGTGAGCCGCGCGATCGGCACGAGACGCTTGTCGAACAGCTCCTGCACGCCCGTGAGTTCGCCCGTGATCAACTCCAGTTGCTTGGCCTTGGACGCGACCTGCGCCTCAAGGCCCACGATCTCCTCGCCGAGCTGCGATACCTTGCTCTTGAGCAGTTCCTTCTGGCTCTCGCGGGCGGTCGTCCGCGCCCGGAACAGCGATGCCTCTGAAGCCAGCACCGTCTTGACATTGTTGTCGTCCAGCCGCGACGACATTTCGGGTGGGATCGCCGGCCGGGGCAGACCGTCGCGCTCGGCGACCAGCCGCGCGCTCTTCGCCCGCACTTCGTCGAGTTGCTTGCTGACCACCTGAAGGCTGGCCTGCGCCTGCGTGGCGTCCAGCCGCAGCAGCAGATCGCCGGCGTTGACCCGCATGCCGTTATGGACCGGGATCTGCGCGACCACGCCGCCGGTCGGATGCTGGATGGTCTTGACGTTGGACTGCACCACCAGATTGCCCGGCACCACGACAGCGCCCGACAACGGCACCAGCGTCATCCACCCGCCCGCCAACCCGCCGACGACGAGCAACGCCCGCAAGCCTGTGCGCAATTCGCCCTCAAAGGCGCGCCCCGCCCGCACCACGATGCTTTCGCCGGGTGCGCCCGCCACGTCCGCCGAACCATCGCGATTGGCAAGGAATGCGACGCCAGCGGTCAAGCCATTGCGAACGACTCCCGTCACGGAACGATCGCGCGGCACCGGGCCCGCCGGGCTCGGCGGCGCCAATTGGGGAGCCTCGATGCGAGGCGGCAGCCGCGTGTCGTCGATCGACAAAACCTCCGGCCGCGACCTCGGTATGTTCATGAGCGACGGATCGTCGGGCGCGATCATCGGACCGCGCGCCTGCCGTTCATTCCGCCAATAATTGCCTGAGGGAGCATTGTTTGCCGAAGCATTGCCTGCCGGCCCGCGCGTGCCGTTCGCCGCCGGCGGGGGCATGAACTGCGGCTGTCGCGTGCTGCGTCCGACGCGCGGCGGCGGCTCGGCCTCGAAGCCGTCGGACTGGGATCCGAAGGGGCCGAGCCAATCCAGCACCCGTCCCATCTTGCCTTTCTTTTTCGACCGCTTCGGCCGGGCCTGGCGCGAACGCCGCGCGCCCTGACGTGGTTCGTCATTCGCCGGGCGACGAAGCGGCGCCCGCTGGTCCTGCTGATTGTCGTGCTCGAAGGCCTGCCGCAATCGCTGCAGCTCGAGGATCAGCGCCTGGCCCTGCGGTGCCGCGACGTCCTCATCCGTCCCGCCGGTCCGGTGGCGCGCCACTCTTTCATCGGCATGCACGTGATCAAAACCCTTCATGATGAAACACTCTCGGCAATAGATGCGCGCTGCTCTGCCTTGGCCTGCGGCGGCGGCTGCGGCGATCCCGGCGCCTTGCCGCCGGCGTTGCGGACGCGCGCGAACACTTCTGCGCTCGGGCCGAACGCAATCGCCTTGCCTTCGTAGAGCACCATCGTCATATCCAGCGCGGAGAGCGCGCTCGGGCGATGCGAGATGACGACGACGATGGATTTGTTCTGGCGCATGATCCCGATGGCGCGCGTCAAGGCGTTCTCACCGTCGGCATCCAGATTGGCGTTGGGCTCATCGAGCACCAGCAGGAACGGGTCACCGAACACCGCCCGCGCCAAGCCAACCCGCTGCTTCTGGCCAGCTGACAGCGACATGCCGCCCTGCCCTATTCGCGTCGCATAGCCCTCCGGCAGGCGCAGGATGATGTCGTGGACACCTGCGATCTGCGCAGCCTTCAGGATGGCATCCGAACTTGCGTGTTCGTCGAAGCGGCAGATGTTCTCCGCCACGGTGCCGTCGAACAGGCCGACATCCTGCGGCAGATAGCCGATATGCCGGCCGAGGTCCTCGTTGCGCCATTGATCGAGCGCCGCGCCGTCGAGCCGCACGGCGCCGCGATGCGCCGGCCAGATTCCAACCAGCGCCTTCGAGAGCGAGGTCTTGCCCGACGCGCTGGCGCCCAATAGCGCCAGCCCCGAACCGGCCTTGAGCGAAAACGTGACACCCGACACGATCGGCATGTCAAAACCCGGCGCTGCCACCGCGAGATTCTGCACGGACAATTCGCGGCCCGGTCGCGGCAGCTTGACCGGCGGTGCCGGAGGCTGAGCGGTCGCCTTCAAGATGTCGCGCAGGCGCGCGAGGCCCTGGCGCGCGGCCGACAGTTGCTTCCAGGTGCCAAGCGCGATTTCGACGGGCGCGAGCGCGCGCCCCATCAGGATCGAGGACGCGATCATGATGCCGCCCGACGCCTTGTCGGCGACGACGAGATAGGCGCCCATGCCCAGCATTCCCGACTGCAGGATGTAGCGCAGCACCTTCGCGCTCGCGCCGAGATTGGCATAGACGTCGGTCGCGCGGATGTTTTCCTGCAGGTAGCGCTCGTTGGCCTGCGACCAGCGCGCCGTCAGCCGATCCGTCATGCCGAGCGCGCGAACGATTTCCGCATTGCGCTGTGTCGCATCCGCCAGCACCTGCCGCTGCGCGTTCAATTCCGTCGCCGCCTTGGTCGCGCCGCGCGAGATCCGCTCGGTCACCAGCGTCATGGCAACGATCGCCGCGGTGCCAAGCAGCGCCGTGAAGCCGATCATCGGGTGAAACAGAAACAGCCCGATCAGAAAGACGGGAATCCACGGCATGTCCAGGAACGCCGTCGGTCCCATGCCCGACATGAAGGTGCGCACCTGATCGAGATCGCGCAGCGGCTGCTGCATCAGGACCGGCTTCACCCCGCGCAGCGGCAGGGTAGCGAGCGCCGAATGGATCGATTCCTGCAGCGCGCCGTCGAACAGCGTAGCGATCCGGCAAAGCATCCGCGACCGCATCGCATCGAAATATCCCTGCACAAGGTAGGCGATCAGCACCATCAAGGACAGGCCGAACAGGGTCGCGAGGTTACGGCTCGGAATCACCCGGTCGTACACCTGCAACATATAAAGGGAGCCCGACAGCATCAGAATGTTGATGACGCCGCTGAACACGGCGACGCCGATCATGCGGCGCGCGCTCGCCCGCATCGCGCTCGCGACGGGATCGTCGGCGGCCAGCGTCGAAAGCAGACCCGAAATTGCGCGGGGCGTCGGCACTGCCCGCGCTCGGTTCTGTGCCTGCCCCTGAGCGATACCCATTGAATTGCCCTTCGACCCGCTCGACCGTCGGATCTCCCTGAAGTCTCCTTGACGCGGGATGCAGACCATTTTTCGGCAGGAATGCGACGAATGCCGATTGTTCAAGTTCGCTCGCGGGTAGAACGATGGCAAAGGCCTCGTTGTCGTCCATCCCGTGTGTGCGCGGCCGGATAAAATTCCGGCACAAGAGGAATAGCGCCGCGGATTCTCGCAACGGACGCACAAGGGCCGCCACATCTTTGATTCGAGTGCGGATCATTCGCAGTTTTTCGGCGCGGCGCACGTCATGGATTCGTCCGCCTATCACCTTGCTTCGACGCTCAATGGTCGCTGTGTCGGCCGATTGACGCCACGAACCTAACTGATCCTTCACCGTGCGCCCATCCTGCTCCCTGGCGGATGACCGCGCCCACACATCAATAAATTCGACTGGATGACAGGGGACCAAGAATGGCTCGTTTCACTCTCAGAGGAGATCAGCGCCTCCTCGATCTCGATCTGCCGATCGATGAGGCCCCGAGCCCGCCGGTGGCCCCCGCTCCTCCGTCCACAACAGCACCGGAGGAAGCACCTCCGGTCATTGAGACGCCGTCGCCATCCACCGCACCGAGCTTCTCCGGCCTCGGCACGACCTTCTACAACGCCACTCAGGCGCCGGCGGGCGGCCTGTCGCAAACCCCGGTGGAGGGAGGCGGCCAGGCGCCTGGCAGCGTCAACAATTTTACGACCGAGCTCACCGCGGTGCATAACGGCCTGCTGGCG
Source organism: Bradyrhizobium sp. URHC0002 (assembly GCF_054059515.1). NCBI lineage: Bacteria > Pseudomonadati > Pseudomonadota > Alphaproteobacteria > Hyphomicrobiales > Nitrobacteraceae > Bradyrhizobium > Bradyrhizobium sp. URHC0002. The sequence continues at coordinate 194,066 of NZ_JBSSCF010000001.1, forward strand.
GAGGTCAACAAAGGGCAATTATCCGGCGCCGCGCTCGGCCATGTTCAGGCCATCCTGTCCGACATCAACACTGCGATTTCGACGGCCAACGCCACGGTAAACAGCAGCACGTTCGGCAGCACGGCTGCCGCAGAACAAGCGCTCCGCGCCAGCCATCTCGACATCATCAACACCGTCAAGACCGATGTCGCACTGACCAACCTCGCACTTGCGGCCGCGCCGGGTACTCCGGCGGCGCCGGACGCGCCGCACGCCAACCTCGCGGAGATCGGCGCGATCTTCAATGACGCGGCCGACAAGATCCTCACTGGCGTCAATGACGCCAACCGGGCCGAGATCACCGACGACATCAATGCCGTGATCACGGACATGGAGGCGTTGATCAGCGCCAACCCGCAACTGTTCGAGGGGTTGACCGGCGAACATGCCGACGCGGTGGTGCGTCAGCTCCAGCTCGAGCTCACCTATATCAATGACCCCAACATCAGCCCCGATGCGGCACGCGCCAGCGTCGACAACATCCTCGACATCATAGATATCATTCAGGGCGACCCCAAACTGGCTGACATGGCGACGCAAAATGGCATCAGCGGCTTCTCGCCGCTTCCGGGTGCCGCAAATCAGGCGCCAACGCATCTCGAAAATGATGTGCAGACGGTGTTCGCGGCCAACTTCATCGCCCAGTCCAATTCGCTCGGGCAGCAGGCCATCGACCTCGTCGGCAGCGGCGACACCAAAGCCATTGCCGCGCTGATCGCCGACCTCAAGGCATTCGAAAAGTTCGTGGCCGATTTCGACGCGGCGCAGGGCGGCAACGCATTGCTCGATGCGACCGGCGCGCTCGGCGCCGAGGTTGCCGCGATGATCAAGGGGCTGCAAAGCGGCGACGCCACCCTGGTCACGGCGGCGGCGGACCAGATGCACGGCAACGCGGCCGATGTCGGCGGCAACAATATTCCCCTCACCGGAGGCACCTACCATACTGACGGTGTGACGGTCGCTGAAGTACTGGGGACGGCGCCGGTGGCCGAAACGCCGGCCACCACTGCCGCAGCCGCGGAGCCGGCCCCGGCACACCCCGCAGCCCCCACCACCGGCGAGCCGGTAACGCTAGCAACAGCCGACGTCACCGTCGGGGTCGAGGACCACGCCCAGTCGGGCATGCCCGATTTGGCGCATCATTTACATCACACGTGGGGATAGCGACGCGCGGCGCGGCCTCCAGCTTCCCTGATGCTCCGGGGATGCTGGAGGCCGATACATCGAGTCAAGAACGCGTTCGCCGATCCGGCTCACGCGGCGGATGCACAGAAGACCTTTTCATCGGCCTGCGCCCGCAAAGGACGATCTTTAGACGATGGCCCCAACGACGGCATTGGGGACCATCATTGGTACGGCAGCGACATCGGCGGTTGGAGGAATCGGCGCGGTTGTTGCCCCGGAACTAAAGTAGCGGGGCGTATGCGTGAGGCAACGTAAGACGGACTATGGGACCATCATTCTACACTGGACGTTCGTGGCAGCCTTCGCCGTTGCGCTCGTTACCGGTTTACGTATTGCGACTGAAACACCCGATCGAACCTGGATCAACTGGTTCGACGTCGTGTTGCCGCGCGACAGCGTGTGGGTCGCCCATATGCAGGCCGCCGTCGTCCTGGTCGCAGTGGCGATCGGCTACGTCGTCTATATGCTCCGCTCCGGACTCGGCCGCCGCGTCCAGATCGACAGGGTTCGGCTGCGTGGACTGTTCGGCCGCGGGCAGGCGAGGTTGAGCGCCGTGATCGCCCTGATGTACTGGATTTTCTTTGTCACGATGTCGGGGCTATTGGTCAGCGGCGGCCTGCTCTATTTCGGTTTCTACTCCGGCTATGACGTGGCGATGCTGCACTGGGTGGGGACCTGGGTGATCCTCGCCTTTGTCGTCCTGCATGTCCTGACCCAGTTCAAAAGCGGCGGCGCAGCGCAACTGCTGCGCATCTTTCGTCCCGCCCCGCTGCCTGCGCCGCCGCCGCGGCTCGATGCCGTCGAACTGCTGGGCCTCTTGGTCGAGCAGTCGGCGCGTTCGCAGGAATCCGAAAACCAGGATGCGCCGCCCGATGCCTCGTCCCACCCGTTGCAGCCCCGCGCCGACATGCGTCGCGATCGAACGGGTGAGCCGGATCCGGCAGCCAGGCCTGCGCGATCGCGAAATCCGACCCTGCAGGCCAATGCGTTCGTGGTCGCGGCAGCCGCCGCTATCACCGGTGGTTCGCTCATCGTCGCCACGGATCGGCTGGCGGTGGATAGCGTGCAGATTCGCCGCATCAACGCCGCCGACGCACCGATCCTCGACGGCGACACGTCCGATCGGGCCTGGCGCGGCGTCAAGCCGTTTTCGCTGCTGACCGGAGAAGGCGGAAATTTCGACGGCAAGGGAGAAGCCAGGATCGAGGTCCGCGCGGTGCACGACGGCACCTATGCGTACCTCCTCTTTACCTGGCAGGATTCGACGCGTTCGCTCAAGCACCTGCCGCTCGTCAAGGAAGCCGACGGATGGCACCTGCTTCATTCCGGCTTTCAGCTCGGCGACGAGCATCAATACAACGAAGACAAGTTTTCCGTGCTGCTGACCACCTCGGATGTCACGCTGGCCGGTGGCCGAACCTTTCATCCAGGGCCACAGCCGGTCGCCGGCGCGCCAGCCACCATGAGCGGCCGCGGACTGCACTACACGGAAGCCGGCTATGCCGACGTCTGGCAGTGGAAAGCCACCAGCGGTGCGACCGGATGGATGGACGACGCCCATTTCGGGCCGCCGTTGAATCCGACCCCGATGCAGGCGGCAAACGTCGTTCCGTACAAGGGCGGGTTCGCGCCGGATCCTGGAACGGCAAATTACCGGGACAATTTCACCGTCGAGGCCGACTCGTCAGGCGGTCCGCGCCGCAGCCGCCTGGTTGCCCCACTGCGCCTGCCCAAAGTCGTCGCCGCCACGACGGACGCGCTGGGGGATATCGACCTCGATCCCAATCACGGCGAAAGCGACGGCGCGCGCTGGTTCATGACCGAGAAGGATTCCGTTCCCTATTCGACCGATGTCGACGCCCGCATCCCGACCGGGACCGTGATCCCGGGCGTCATCGTGAACGGCGAATTTTCAGGCGATCGCGCCGACGTTCAATCTGCAGCCCGCTGGGCCTCCGGCCTTTGGGCGCTTGAGGTGAAACGCCGGCTCGACACAACAAGCCAGTTTGACGTGCCGATCAAGACCGGCGTCTTCATGCGGGTCGCCGCTTTCGACCACAGCCAGATCAGACATACACGGCACGTTCGGCCGATTCGTATCGAGGTGGAATAAATGTCCAAGATTTGCAAAGTCACCATCAACGACGAGCCGTTTCTGGCGAATCGCGGCGAGCTTCTGCTCGATTGGGCATTGATGAACGGCGTCGATCTTCCGCACGATTGCCGCTCCGGAATCTGCGGCGCCTGCCGCGTGCGCCTGGTCGACGGACAGGTGTTCGGCGGCCACAGCCGGGGCGACGACATGATCCATGCCTGCCAGGCCCGAATCGTCTCCGATCTCAAGATTTCGATCGAGGCCGCCCCTGAGCCGATGGCGCTGTCGGCGGAAGTGGCGCAAACCGTTCAGCTCGCGCCCGATATCGTGGGCGTCGACATCGAACTGCCGAAGCCGCTCGACTACCTTCCCGGCCAGTATTGCAAGCTGCAGTTTCAGGGATTCCCGGCAAGGTCCTACAGCCCGACCTTTCCGCTGGAGGGCGCTCCTGACGATCGCATGCTGCACTTCCACATCCGGAAGGTCACGGACGGGCTGGTTTCCTCGGCGCTCGGCCACGAAATCCGCCCCGGGCACCGCGTCAGATTGACGGGACCGTACGGCCGCGCCTTTTTCAGGCAAGGCCATGCCGGCCGCATCGTTCTCGTCGCCAGCGGTACCGGTTTCGCCCCGATGTGGTCGGTCGCGGTCGCCGCGATCATGGAGCAGCCGCAGCGCGAAATGGTCTTCATCGTGCAGGCCCGCAGCATCCGCTCGCTCTACATGCACACGGCGCTGTGCCGGCTGGCGCTGTTTCCCAACGTCACGCTGATCCCGATGGTGTCGGAGCCGCAACAGATCTCGCACGCCATTCAGGGCGGCCGGCCGACCGATCATCTGCCAAAACTGTCGCCCGACGACGTGGTCTATACCGCGGGCGCGCCGGCGATGACCGATGCGGTGGCGCGGGTTGCCAAGGCCGCGGGTGCCCAGTGCTACACCGACCCCTTCGTGCAGGAGCCAAGGACTGCGGAACAGGCGGGCCTGATGTCGCGCCTCACCGGCTGGCTCAACGAGCCCAAAAGCGGCGGGACAGTTCCGGCGCAAAAGCCGGCGCCGATGCCGCGGGGAGTAGCCGCGGTTGGTGCGGGCAACCGCTAGCCGGCCGCAAGCGAACCCCCATAAAGATGGGATCGGCGAGATGCGCCTTCAGCCGGAGATCGCCGCGATATAGCGCCGGACGGACATCTCGAACGCCGCCTTGGCATTGTCGGCGATGTTGCGGTCCCACCACGCACCATAGATGCGGTCGAACGCCAGCGGTTCGACCGCGCCAGCGATGCGGCGCACCGCCGTGGCGTTGAGCGGGATGTAGTTCGGAAAACTGTACATGAAGCTGACCGAACGTCGGTCCCCCGCCACCATCGCGACATCGCCGGTGAGCAGCGCGCCCCGGCCCTCCGCGCCCGCGCGCCAGTGCATGATCGTGCCGCCAGCGAAATGTCCGCCGGTCCGCACCAGAACAATGTCGTCAGAGAGCCTGTGGCTGTCGCCGGTCCATGGCACGATGGCGGAGTGCTGCCGCGTGACGAAGGCGCGATCGTCGCCATGCAGATAGACCGGTACGCCGCCGAACGCCTCGCTCCAGTCGGCAACCGCGCCATAATAATGCGGATGCGAGACGGCGATCGCCTTCAGGCCGCCGAGCGAGCGGACGTAATCGATGGCTTCGCGGGTGGCCAGCGGCACACAATCCCACATCACGCAGCCATCGGCCTTAGGGACCAACAGCGCGCGCTGTCCGATCGCAAAAGCCGGCTCGCCGCCGATGCCGGGGATGCCGAGATCGTCGCGCCAGACCAGCTTGTGACGCTTCGCCAGCTCCTCGCGCGTCAGCCACACCTGGCCCTTCCAGTTCACATATTGCCGTTCGTCTTCGCAGACGGGACACGCCGCAGGCGGCGCGGCGCTTTCGGGAAACTGGGCCCCACATTGTTCGCAAGTCCATAGCGGCATCGGCGTCACTCCCATCCAAAGGAGTGGTAGCGCAAAATGAAAGGACGAGCCAATGCCAAGCTAGCAAGGCGCTAGTACCCGATCGCCGCCCCATCGCTGCGTGGATCCGAGCCGCCGCTTAACGTGCCGTTCCGCTGATCGATCGTGATGCCGTGCGCATGACCGGCCATTTCGTTCCAGGCGTCCCAACGGTTGATCGTATGGCCGCGTCGCGCGAGCGCGTCGATCGTAGCTTCGGGGAAGCGGCTCTCGATATGCAACGTGTCGCGCGCCTCACCGATGGCGAAGCGGCCGGAAAGAAACCGCGGCATCTCGATCGCTTCCTGGATGTCGAGACCGAAATCGATCATCGCTGAATAGAGCTGCATCTGGATTTGCGGCTGGCCATCTGCACCCATGCAGCCCAGCACGCTCCAGAGCTTGCCGTCGCGCTTGGCCATCGAGGCAATCAGCGTATGCAGCGGGATCTTGCCGGGCTCGAGGCGATTAGGGTGGTTGCGATCCAGCGAGAAATACGCGCTGCGGTTTTGCAGGACGACGCCGGTGTTTCCCGCAACCACGCAGGATCCGAATGCGCCATACAGGCTTTGAATCAGCGACGCCGCATTGCCGTCGCGATCGACAGCGGCGACATAGACCGTATCGCCGGACAGACTGCCAAATGACGGCACCATGTCCCATTTCAATGCCGACCTTGCGTCGATCAGCCGGCCGCGCTCGGCCGCGTATTGCTTCGATATCAAACGCTCGACCGGCACATCGGCGAACGCGGGATCGGCCAGCACCTGATCGCGGTCGTGATAGGCGATCTGCTTGGCCTGCACCAGGAGATGGATATGGTCGGGACCAAGAAAGTCCTTTCGGTGCAGGTCATGCGGCTCGACGAGGTTGAGCATTTCGAGCACGGTAAAACCCTGCGTCGGCGGCGGCGTGTTGAAGACCGTGACGTCGCGGTAGCGGCCAATAAGGGGCTCGCCCCAACCGGCCTTTTGCCGGCCGAAATCGGCAAGCCTGAACAGGCCGGCGTTTTCCTCCGAGAAGCGCGCCATCTCGGCGGCCACCGGCCCCTGGTAAAAGCCCTGCCATCCCTCATCTGCGATCGACTGCAGCGTGCGCGCCAGGTTGGCGTTGGCGAGCCTTTCGCCCGGCGCAGCGGGCGCGCCTTGCGGGAAAAACAACGCGGCGGCTTCGCGGTTCCGCAAGAGATCATCGCGCACCATCTCGATGAAGCTTGCAACGCGGCCGGTGACCGGAAAGCCGTCGCGCGCGTAGCCAATAGCGCTGTCCAGCACACGCCGGAGCGGCAGCCGCCCGTGGACGCTGTGCGCCTCGGTCCAGCTCGCCACCGCGCCCGGCACCGTTAGCGTCGCCGGCACAATGCCCCGAAGCGGGATCTCATTCAGCCCACGCGCTTCGAGCGCCGACAGCGTGGCGCCCTCCGCCGCCTTGCCGCCGCCATTGAGGGTGCGGATCTCGCCGCTCGCGCCGTCATGAACAAGCCAGAACGCATCGCCGCCGAGACCGGTCATGTGCGGATAGACGACCGCGAGCACCGCACTGGTCGCGATCGCCGCATCGATGGCGGAGCCGCCGGCGCGAAGCGCGTCAAGGCCGGCCGCAGAGGCGAGCGAATGCGGCGACGTCACCATGCCGTTCGAAGCAAGCGTGACGGGCCGGCCGGTACGAATGTCCAATTCAAGCCCCCTGGTCTGCGCTCAACCGCGAATCCGCCGGATCATGTAATTGTCGTAGGTGGCCTCGCAGACCTGATGCCATTGGTACTGTTCGTTCCGGAATGCGATCGTCGAATCGTACAGTCCCTTGAACTTCGGGTTCTTTGCCGCAACTTCGGCAAACAGCTCGTTGGTCGCCTTGAACGACGCATCCAATATCTCGGTCGAAAACGGCCTCAATTGCGCGCCGGCCGCAACCAGGCGCTTGATGGCGGCCGCGTTGCGCGCATCATATTTGGCAGCGAGATCAGCCGCGACCTGCGCGGCCGCAATCGTCACCATGTTCTGATAGAGCTTTGGCAGTTCGGCCCATTTCGCGCTGTTGATATAGAGGAAGCCGTTCGCGCATCCTTCCCACCAGCCGGGATAGTAGTAATAGGGCGCGACCTTGAGGAAACCGAGCTTCTCGTCATCATAGGGGCCGATCCACTCGGCGGCGTCGATGGTGCCTTTCTCTAACGCGGGATAGATGTCGCCCGGCGGAATCTGCTGCGGCACGACGCCGAGCCGGCTCAACACCTGACCTGCGACGCCGCCGACCCGGAATTTTAGACCCTTCATGTCGTCGAGCGTCTTGATCTCCTTACGGAACCATCCGCCCATCTGTGCGGTCGTGTTGCCGAACGGGATGCCCAAAATTCCGAAGGTCCCGTAGAGCTCGTTGAGCATGTCGAGGCCGCCGCCATAGGCGAGCCAGGCATTCATCTGGCGCGTGTTGAGGCCGAACGGAACAGCAGTGCCGAACGCGAACGCCAGATCCTTGCCGATGTAGTAGTACGAGGCGCTGTTGCCCATCTCCACGGTGTTGTTCGCCACCGCATCGAACACCTGAAACGCCGGTACGATCTCACCCGGACCGTACACGCTGATCTGGAATTTCTGATCCGACAGTTCGCCGATCGCCTTCGCAAACATCTCGCACGCGCCGTAGAGCGTATCTAGCGTCTTGGGGAAGGATGTGGTGAGGCGCCAGCGCAAGGCGGGCGTGGACTGCGCGATCGCGGGCGCGGCGACCGCCGTGGAGGCGATGGCGGCACCGGCGGTCTTGAGGAGCTTCCTGCGATTCATGGTCAGTCTCCTTGCATGGTGAAATGAAAAGCGAACGCGCGGACCATCAGCCACAGCATGCCCCCTTGTCGCGGTTATCGCGGCTCGCGCTGTTTCGGTCGGGCGGCAGATCCATCGCCGGATTCTCGGCAAAGAAGCCGTTCGGCTTCAGCGTGAAGCCGACATATTCGACTGGCATCACCGGAAAATCCTCGGGACGGCAGACATGCGTCGCGCCAAAGCTGTGCCAGACTACGATATCCTGGTTTTCGATTTCGCGGTTCTGGGCAACATATTTCGGCAGGCCGTCACCGCCGGCATGCTGGTTCGGAAACTCGCCGCTGGCGTAGCGCTCGTCGGGCGCGTAGCGCGTCACCCAGATGTGCTTGGTCGCAAATCCGCCGCGCTCGGTCATGTAGCAGCCCGGCTGTGCCAGCATCACCGGCGCGCTGTGTGCCAGCAGTTTGTACGCCGTCGGGCCGCCGACGCTATTCTTCTTGTTAGGATTGGTGATCTTCCAGTATCGCCCGGTCCGCCCGTCCGCCTCGCGGACCGCATCGCGCTCGCGCGAGAGAACGCGCGTGGCGGTGTCGAACACGTTACCATAGGGATTATCTGTTCCCCATGGCCGTGGCCGGAACTCATGCTCCGTCACCGTATTGCCCTCGCCATCCAGCATCATGTGCAGGCGGGCATTGAAGAAGTGCTGGTGGGTGGGACCGCCGAGATCTTCAGCGACCATGCCGCCCCACGGATAGGGCTTGCCCGGCGCGATCGCGGCCGTCTGGATGATGCCGGTGAGCTTGACTTCGAGCTGGATGGTGCCGTCCTGGTAGAAGTACCAGAAGAAGCCGTAGTCGTAGTTTCCGACTGTCGTGAAGAAGGAGACGACGAGACGGCGTGATCGCCGCACCTCAAATGTCTCGTTGCGGAATTCGTAGTGCTTCCAGAGGATCCCGTAATCCTCCTCGTGCAGGCAGATCGCATTCTTCATCACGGCCGGCTTGCCGTAATCGTCGGCGACCGGCACGTCGAAATAATGAATGTGGCCGAGGCAGTCGCAGCCGAGTTCGAGCGCGTTGGCGAGCTTGCCTAGTCCATATTCTCCGGCATCGAACGCGCATTTCCAGAAATGGTTGGCGGTCGGATCGGCGTAGGGAACGATCATGTCGGTGACGCTGGCCCGGTAAATGATCGGCCGCTCGCTGGCACCGTCGTGGAAGGCTAACTGATGCAGCACGAGACCCTCGCGCGCGGTCCAGCCGACGCGGAACGACCAGTTCTGCCAATCGACCTTCCAGCCCTCGACCCTAAAGCTCGGGCCGTCCTTCTGCACGACATCCAGCGGCTTCACGTCGTTCCGGGTTTGCGGGATCGAGGCGCGGTCGTAGTTGCGCGATTTCTTCGGGATCGGAATGATGTCGGGCTCATCGACCAGGTGGACGATTTTGTTCTCGATCAGGTCGACGAGCGCGACCACGCCTTCGATCGGGTGCGCATAGCCATTGTCCTTGATATCCTTGCGCCAGTAGGACACGGCGCTGACCAGCCTGCGGCCCTTCTCCACCTCCCGGTCGAAATAGCCGGCCGAAAACGGATCGACCTGAATCAACTCGATGTCCTCATCCTTCAAGCCGCGTCGCTTCATGGCACACCGCCAGTCCGCGTCGGCCTTGACGATGTCGCCGACCTTGAACACCTCCTCGATGGTGATCGGCGGCTGGCCGTAAGGATGGGCTTTGGTCGGATACTCCAGCCACGCCGTCACGCGCTTCGAATCGAGATTTACCGTCGCGACATGCGTCGCACCGTCTTGCTGTCGAACAGGGTGACGGCGGCCCGCCGCGAGTGCCCGGCAGCCCGCTTCCATCCCAGGACGTCGGATTTGGCCGGCTCTTCGAGTTGCACATGCGTAAATCGCGCATGCGGGCCGAGCCTCTTTTCCTTCCGCAATATTTCGGACGCCAGCGCGACTTCGGTCTCGCTGAGCGGATCGAGCGGATGACCGGCATCCATGCCGGCAGATGGCTTTGTGCGTACCATATCGGACCGAATTCCCCGGGGATCTGGCCGCAGGCTACGGCGGCCGGGGGCACCGCGTCTTGAATGAACCTGCCACCTCCGGCCGGATCGCCCTTGCCAGAGCCACCGGTCCTGGGCGACGCTGGGGAACCACAAACCGGATCTTATTCGCACGATGCCGATCAGCGTCTCCACCGACCCGATCCGCCCTGCCGAGAGAACAGCCTATTGGACCGAGGCGATCTGCCGGTCGTTCGCCAGTGTCGAGACCAAGCCGCTCGGCTCGGCGGTCGTCAGCGGTCATTTTGAATTCGTCGAAATCGGCGGTGCGAAGCTGGTCCGCTTCGACAGCAGTCCACAATGCTACACCCGCGATGCCCGGCTCGTGAACATGGCCGGTTCGGACGAATTCATGTTCGATTTCCAGCGGCGCGGCCGAAGCTCGATCATGCAAGGTGGAAACGAAAGCACGATCGAACCGGGATACGGCGTGCTCTACGATGCGCGGCGTCCGTTCGAGGATCGCCTGTTCGGTCCCGAGCCGCGTGTGGAATTGCTGATCGCCACCGTCCGCGCCTCGTCGCTGCTGCGGTCCATCCCCGAAGCGGAGCGACTATGTGCGAAACCTATTCCCTTGTCCGGGACGGTTGCGCGCGCCATTGCAGCGCTGGTACGCGATGCGATCTCCGTGCCGGACGCACCGGCAAGACAAAGCGAGCCTGACATCGTCGCTTATCTCTCGGCGATACTCCGCCTTGCCGCCGGCGCTGGCCATGGGCTCAGCCGCCCGGGTCTGTTCAGGCTGATCGACACTTATCTGAGGGCAAACATTGCCACGATCCGGCCGGCGCCTGCGCTTGCCACCGAGTTCGGCATTTCGGAACGGACCTTTCATCGTATCTTCGCCGACCGCGCGACCACGTTCGAACGCCATGTCCTTCATCTGCGTGTCGAATTGTTCAAAGACCTGCTGCGGCAGCCTTCCCTGATAAGCATTCCGATCGCGAGACTTGCGCATCAGTGCGGCTTCGCCGATGCCGCCCATGCCACGCGCACATTCAAGGACCGATTTGGCGCCACGCCACGGGACTTTCGCGAGCACGGAGCGCAACGTCTTGCGTTCGGACAGGCGGCAACACGCCGCGCCTGAGCGCCAGAAGTGGCACGAATGGAAGCCAAGGCAGCTCTATTCGGCGGCCCCAACGGCCAAGACGCTTTGCGGTGTCAGATACGAACAGACGGAGTGAAATGAGCCGTCAGGAAACTTCAGACTCGAACTCCTCGCCTCGCTGGGATGTCTTCCGCCAACTCTTCAGAAGACGGTCCCGGTCGTCAGGTTTCGCCCATTCTATCCAGCGTGTTCCAAGCATTTTGGCGTCTTTGCTGAATGGCTGCCGGTAGATCACATTGGTTATTCTGCCGCTAGGCTTTGCCGTGGTCACGGTAGCCCCGGACAGCTTTGCAACCGCCTCCAGATATTTCGTTTTGGTATATTGATCTATGTCAGGAGCATTTAGGAGGACAACCTCAGCGACATCTTGCTATATTGCGCCAACGATTTGGTATTTTGTGCCAGAAGGTCTCGACGAACCGCCATCCGGAAGATGGCATTACGAGGTGCCTCTCATGGGCGCGCCCGGACTTTCGCCGTTATACTCGATTCCGAGCACAACTGGAGCAGCCGCAAGGTTTGCCTGCGCGAAGCTGCTTGAGGCCGGAGTACCACTCGCTCCTCTCTTGTCGCAAGCAGGACTGAAGGCCGAGCAGATTGATGATCCGGCGGCTCGCATTGAGGTCAAGGCTCAGATCCAGCTTTTCGATATCGCCGCCGAAAAGCTCAAGGACGACCTTTTCGGATTCCGAATGGCAGCGGATTTCGAACTGCGTAAAATCGGCCTGCCTTACTACATATGCTCGTCCTCCAACACACTTGCCGACGCCTTGAGCGATGCCGAACGGTATACGCGGATTGTCAACGAGGGCATTCGGCTGCGCATCCGTCTGGACCGCGCGACTGCAATCGCTCTCGATTGTGTCGGAGTGAAACCAGGATCCAGCCAGCATCAAATGGAATTTTGGCTGTTCGCGGTGATCCGTATGTGCCGACAACTCACCGACACACGATTGGCGCCACGTCAACTGAAGGTCAGGCATTCCCGAGACGCGCCACCTCCCGAATTCCGAACCTTCCTCGGATGCGATGTCGAATTTGCATCGGATGCAAACGAGATCATCTTTCCGAAATCCGTCGGTTCGCTTCCGATCGCGAGCGCCGATTGTCATCTTCACGAGATGCTCGTGCGATACGCGGAGGAAGCGCTTGTTGATAGCGCGCCTATCAAGGCGAGCGTGCGCTCAAGGGTCGAGGCGGCAATTGCGCCGCGACTCCCCCACGGCAGAGCAAGCGTCGCGGCCATTGCCCGTGAGCTTGGCATGAGCCGTCGTACCCTCGCGCGTGCGCTTGCAGCCGAGGGGCTGACCTTCTCGGCACTGCTGGATCAATATCGAGTGAACCTTGCCAAGGCATATCTTACACATGGCGACCTGGCGATTTCGCAGATTGCATGGCTTCTGGGGTACCGGGAAGTGAGCGCATTCACCCATGCTTTCAGGCGCTGGACAGGAATAACCCCGCGGCAATTGCGCGCCGGCAAGCCTTCCTGTTAGCGCGCGCAGTGTGGCAAAGGACAGCACGCTGTCAGAACACTAAGGCGCCGAACTGCGCCGGGCCAGGCTCGGCAATCGCTGCGATACCAGCCAGCAAACCTGTGGATGCCATCCATGTCCATCCGGGACCCGGGGCCGCGAAGATGAACGCCACATGAGCGCGATATTGGTGGCTCCGGCGTTCGCGGCCGGATATGCGGCTCACCGATAAAATCGTTCGATAGCTGATAGAAGAAACCTTTGATACCTCGCGCGAACAATATCGGCTAAAGCTGAGCGATCGTTTTGCTGCGAGCAGATTTTCTCAGGCATTCACAAGAACTGCCGATGTCCCTGGAGTGAACTCGATGCGTCTATTTGCGGTAACGATCTCGGCTGCCCTGATAAGCATGTCGGCAAATGCCGGCGAACTGACAGGGACACTCCAGAAGATCAAGGAGACCAACAGGATCATCCTCGGCATTCAAGAAGCCTCGGTGCCTTTCAGCTATCTGGACGGGGACCAGAAGGCGATTGGATTCGCCGTCGATATCTGCATGAGGATCGTCGACGCGGCCAAACGCGAACTCAAAGTATCGGACATTGCCGTCGAGACGCTTCCGGTCACATCGTCCAATCGCATCCCGCTCATGATGAACGGAACCGTCGATCTCGTCTGTTCTTCCACCACCAACAATGCGGAGCGGCAGCGCCAGGTGGCGTTCACAAACTCGCATTTCCTGTCGGCTACCCGCTTTGCCGCGCGGAAATCCGACAACATCACAACGATTGACCAGCTGAAAGGCAAGCCCGTTGTCGCGATATCGGGCTCGACCAACATGGTGCAGCTCAACCAGGTCAATACCGCGCGAAATCTGGGCATCACGGCGCTCGCTGCCAAGGACCAGGCGGAGGCGTTTCTCATGTTGGAGACCGGCCGCGCGGCCGCCTATGTCCTCGACGACGTACAACTCGCCGTCGCGATCGCGAGATCAAAGGATTCGTCTGCCTACATGATCAGCGCGGAAACCTTATCCAGGGCTGAACCCTATGGCATCATGCTGCGCAAGGACGATGCCCTCTTCAAGGCCGTGGCCGATCGGGCGACCGCGGACCTATATGGAAGCCCGGAGATTGAAGCGATTTACGGGAAGTGGTTCGAATCGCCGGTGCCGCCCAGCGGCCTCAATTTCAAGACTCCGATGTCAGCGGTTTTGCGCAAGGCGTTTGCACATCCGTCAGATAGCCCGGACCCGGCAAGCTACGAGCGCTGAGGGCCCACGGTCAGCGCTCGTAGCGGGACGTCGGCAAGCGGCATTCAGCCGTGATACGCAAACAGCTCGATGGGGTCGTTGAAGCCGCGTACCGGATGTTCGCCGACGCGTTCGAGATCGAAATCGCTTTCGACAAGGTCGGCGAATGCGCGGGACAGCAGCACCGTTCTCCCCAATTGTTTGGTGAGCGTTTCGAGGCGCGAAGCCATGTTGACCGCAGGACCGATAACGGTGAAGTCGAGCCGGCTGCGCGAACCGATATTGCCGTACATGACGTCTCCGACGTGGACGCCGATGCCGTAATTCAGCGGCGCACGACCGGTTTCGCTGTTCATTTCGTTCAGGGCAACCATGGCCTGACGGGCCTCAGTCACGGCACGCAGCAGATTTGCGCAGGCCGACGGCTGGCTGAGCGGAAAAATGGCGAGCAGACCGTCGCCGATGAATTTCAGTATTTCTCCGCCATGTCGCGCAATCGGCTCCGACATCGCGTCGAAATAGCCGTTCAGAAGATCAATGACGTCATCGCGCGGCCAGTTGTCGGAGATCCTGGTGAAATCACGCAGATCGCAGATCATGATGGCGGCGCGCACCGTCGTCCCGCTGCCGCGCCTGGTGGCGCCGGCCAAAATGAGCTCGCTGGCATGCGACCCGACATAGGTCTCCAGCAGCGTTCGCGCCAGCCGGTTCTTCATGCGGATTTCGCTGACCAGCGCCAGAACCGGCAACAGTTGCGACAGGCGGGCGATATGCGCGTCGTCGAAACCACCGGGCCGGTCGGTTGCAAAGGTCACGATATGCCGCTTGCCGAGCGTATGGTACAGCGGCCACGCCACATAGTCGGTCAGGCCTTTCGCCCGCATCTCGTCATAGACGGCGTGCTTGCGGCCCAGCGTGGGATCGCGTTCGAGATTCTCGCGCACCTCGGTGGCGCCATCAAGCATTTCGTTGGCGGGACTGCCGATGAATTCGGATCGCTCCCTGACATCGTAGTCGACCCGCGCAAGCTCGGCCTCACGCATCCCGTCGGCCCACAAGATCCGGGCGCCAAGCCATTGCGGGTGGTGGATCAGGAGATGAAGCGTCGCCCGCTTGACGGGAATGCCCGCTCGCTGGAGCCGGACACACAGTTCAGCGAAAATATTATCGATGAAGCGCTCTTCGCGGGTGCCGTTTGTCAGCCAGTGCACAATTTCGTTGTCAGAATGCGCGGCGACGGGATCGATGTTTGGCGGCGCGTGCATATCTTGCTCCTGAGCAGTGACCTGGATCGGCGGTACAGGATATGTCGTGTTCCTACCCGACGGCGTCAACGGCGTCCGACGCAATCTCTTTGCGCGCACCGGCTGACGGAACCGCTCGGCAAGCCGCTTCGAGGGCAAGCGCCTCAAACCCAGCGCTGGCGGCGGCGATATGATTTCATGTCGCGAAAGCTCTTGCGCCCTTCGGACGACATTCCGAGATAGAACTCCTTGACGTCCTTGTTGTCCGCCAGGGCCTCGAACGGGACTGAGCCTCTGCAGTTTCTCGATATCGGAGGCCGGTTTTGGTTGCGGGGAGATGCAACCGCCAATACCGACATTCGCTTCGCCTGCGCATGCGGCTTCACTGCTGCCGCAGGATCTCGCCCAGAAACTTCTTCGTGCGGTCGTGCCGCGGGTTTTTGAAGAAGGTTTCCGGCACAGCCTCCTCGACGATTGCGCCATCAGCCATGAAGATCACGCGATCGGCGACCTGCCGCGCAAAACCCATCTCGTGGGTCACGCAGATCATAGTCATGCCATCGGTCGCAAGCCCGATCATGGTATCGAGCACCTCCTTGACCATTTCGGGATCGAGCGCAGAGGTCGGCTCGTCGAACAGCATGACCTTGGGCTCCATGCAGAGCGCGCGGGCAATGGCCACGCGCTGCTGCTGACCGCCGGACATTTGCGCCGGATACTTCTCCGCCTGGTTCAGGATCTTGACCCTGTCGAGCAGGCGCCGCGCCGTGGCCTCCGCCTGCGCCCGCGGCGCGCCCCGGGAGCGCATCGGAGCCAGCATGCAATTCTCCAGGATCGTCATGTGCGGAAACAGGTTGAACTGCTGGAACACCATTCCGACCTCGCGCCGCACCGCCTCGATGGTCCGCGAACTGTCGTTGACGCTGACACCGTCGACGATGATCTCGCCCTTCTGATAGGTCTCCAGTGCGTTGATGCAGCGGATAAGAGTGGATTTGCCGGATCCGGACGGTCCGCACAGAACGATCTTTTCGCCGGTGCGGACCGAAAGGTTGATATCGGTCAAAACCTGGAACGTCCCGTACCATTTGTTGACCCCGTGCATGGCGATCATGGATTCCGTCGCGGTTCCGCCCGACATGGCGCTCTCCTTGGCTTTAGCTGACGGTGAAGGAAATGCCCGGAATGCTGTCCGGAAAGGCCGGCATCGGATTGTTCATCCATTTCGGATAGATCTTCGCCAGCTCGCCGTTGTTCCTGATCTTGTCGATGAACTCGTTGGCGAAGGCGTTGATCTCCTTCTCGCCGAGCCGCGTGCAGGCGCCGTTGTAGAGCTTGGTGAACTCCAGCTTGTTCTCGTAGGTGCCTGGCTTGGATTCATTGAGGCGCGGCACGTAGAAGATGTTGCCGCCCACGGCCTGAACCTGGCCGGACAGCAGCGCCTGCATCGTCGGCGCGTCGCCGTCGAAGCGCCGGATGGTGGTGCCAGCCGGTGCGGCCTTGGTCACGTCGCTGTCCTGGACGCTGCCGCGCGCAACGCCGATGACATACTTCCCCAAGTCGGCGGGCGATTTGATCTCGACGTCCTTTGGCGCAATGACGGTGATGATATTGGCGCCATACGGCTTGCTGAACTGCACGGCCTTGGCCCGCTCCGGCAGCATCGCCATGGTCGCGAACAGAATATCGATGCGGCCCGAAGTCAGGGCCGGGATGCGATTGGCCACCGCCAGTTGGGTGTATTCGGCGGGAACGCCAAGTTCTTTGGCGAAGAGCGTGGAAATATCGCCATCGAAGCCATCCTGCTTTCCGGAAGCATCGAGAAATCCCCATGGCGGATTGTCGCCCTGGATGCCGATCAGCACCTTGCCCCGCGCCTTGATCTCCGATGGAGTCACGGCAAAGGCCGTCCGCGTCAGTATCATTGGTGACGCCAATGCCGCGGCCCCCAGCGCCAGAAAGCGGCGCCGGTTGAATGTCGTATTCTTCTTCCCTGTCATGATTTCCTCCTCCGTTGTTCCGTTCATTCGTTTGCCACCTGACTTCATCGCGCGGCCGTGGCGAGCCGGCGCTCGAGCCGCCCGCCGTAGAACGAGAGCGGCCAGCAGATTGCGAAATAGAAGACACCCACCACGCCGAGGACGAGCAGCGGCTTGAAGTTCTGGTTGGAAACGATGGTTCCTGCCCGCATCAACTCGGTGAAGCCGATGATCGCGGCGAGCGAGGTGCCCTTGATCAACTGGACCAGAAACCCGATCGTCGCCGGCAGCGAGATGCGGATCGCCTGCGGCAGCACGACATCCTTCATCCGCGAGATGTAGTTGAGGCTGAGCGCCTTGGCGGCTTCGCTCTGGCCGCGCGGCACCGCCTCGATCGAGCCGCGCCAGATTTCACCGAGATAGGCGCTGGCGTGCAGGGTGAAGCCGATCGCGACCGCGACCCAGGAATCGAGTTTCAGGCCGATCAGCGCGAGGCCGTAATAGACCACGAATAATTGCATCAGCAGCGGCGTGCCCTGAAACAGGGCGATGTAGCCCGCGGTGCAGCGCTCGAGCATGCGATGGCCCGACGTGCGCGCGAGTGCGACGCCAAGGCCGGCGATCGCGCCGACCACAAAGCCGATCGTGGAGAGAGCAAGCGTCCATTTGAGGCCGCCGAGCAGAAACAGGAGCTGGTTCCAGTCCATGGCGCGCCCTCACTTCAAGGGATAGCTGAGGTAGCGCGCGTTGATCTGCGCGAACATCTGCATCAGCATCCACGACATGACGAGATACATCAGGGTGACGACCCCATAGACCTCGAAGCTGCGGAACGTGTTGCTCTCGATCGCCTGTCCGACCGAGGTCAGTTCATAGGCCGATATCGCCGACGCGATGCTCGTCGTCAGCGTCAGCATGATGAACTGGCTGGTGAGCGACGGGAAAATCGCCCGCAGCGCCGGCTTCAGCACGATCAGGCGGAATACCAGCGTCCGGCTCAGGCCAAGCGCGTAGCCCGCTTCGATCTGTCCCTTGTTGATCGACTGCACTCCGCCGCGGATGATCTCGATCGCGTAGGCGCCGCCGTTGACGCCGAGCGCGATGATCGCCGTAACGGTTGGATTGAGTTTGACGCCTGCGAGCGGCAGCGCAAAGAAGATGAAATAGATCTGCCCCAGGAACGGCGTGTTCCGGATTACCTCGACGAAAGAGATGACGAGCCAGCGCAATGCCGGAATGCGGGAGTCGCGCAGCATGACGCCGCCGATACCAATGACGAGTGCGAGCGCCATGCCGGAAAGCGCCAGGCCGAGCGTTCCGGCACAGCCCCATAATAGATCCGGCAGACCGTCGATGACGGGCGCAAAATCGAATTGGTAGTTCATGTTGCTCCTCCCCTCCGAGCGGCCCTCTTGTGTGACGCCGGTAGCGCCGGCGCCGTGGCTCTGCCCGTTGTTGTCGAAATCGTCTGCGTTACGGCACCGTTCGCTTGTCCTTCAATGCAGGTTCGAGCGCCGCGTAGCGGTCGCGCAGGTCGATGCGGCGGCCGGCTGTGGCGGCCTCGGCAATGGCAAGCGTTGCGATCAGGGAGCGGGCGCCGTCCTCGACAGGCTGCAGCGATGACGCGGTGCCGTGGATCACGTCGCGGAAATGGTCGAGTTGCGCGACATAGGGATCGATCGAGCCGGCATGGATATGCCGGGCCTGGATCGGCTGGTTCCAGTCCTGTGCGCCATCAGCTTGCGCCCATTGCACCAGGTTCGGAAACTCGATTGCGCCGCGGCGGCCCATCAGGCGGTAGCTGCCTTGTCCGCTGAACGGGAATTCCACGGACTCGCCGAGCCCCTGCTCCATCGTCCAGGGAGAGACCGCGCTGTCGCTGATGAAGAAGCTGCCGAGCGCGCCACCAGCGAATTCGATCAGCGCAGCAGCAGTATCCTCGACGGCAAAGCCGCGCTGGCGGTTCGAGGCGATCGCCTCGACGGCCACGATTTCGCCGACCGTGAAGCGCAGGAAATCGATCTCGTGGATCAGGTTGATCAGGACCGGACCGCCACCGGCCTGGCGCCGCCACGGCGCAACCTCAAAATAGCTTTCGGGCTTGTGCGTGGCCCAGATCGCCGAGACCCCGACGATGTCGCCGATCCGCCCTTCGCCGAGCAGCGCCTTCAGCGCCCTCACCTGCTGATGGTGGCGGCGGTGATGACCGACCAGCGATTTGATGCCGCTCTTGTGGACTTCAGTCAGCAAAGCCACCGCGCTCTCCAGCGTATCGGTGACCGGCTTCTCGATCAGGATATCAATGCCCCGCCTTGCGCAATCGATGCCGGTCTCGGCATGAAGCTGGTTCGGTGAAGCGATGATCACGGCGTCCGGCCGGGTCTCGTCGAGCAAGTGACGGTAGTCCGCAAACACGCGTGTCTTCGGATGCTCGGCCTTGACCTGATCGACATTCACGTCGGCGATGCCAACCAGATCATAGTCGCTTCGCTCGGCGAGCTTTCGAAGATGCTTGCGTCCGATCAGTCCCGCGCCGATCACGCCGATGGTGATGTTCTTCATGTCGTGAATCCCGTCAATGATTTGGCCCGCGACCTGCGCGGCCGGGCTCGGGTCGCATCGCGCCCAGTTGCTTGTGGTCGAGCAGGCGCCTTGTTGCGTCATGGGCCGCGGCGATCCGTGCCCGCGTCGCCAGCGCCGGCATCGGCATCTCGACGCTGAGGAAGGCGTCGGCGGGGAGCGCTTCCAAAAGGTCGCCGAGCGGCAGCGCGCCTTCTCCCGGCGGCAGCCGTCCTTCGCGCGCCTCGGCGATGATGGCGGCCTCGGTTGTGGGCACTTCAGCGCCGGCGTCGCAGATTTGCGCCGCACGCAGCCATTCGTCAGGGGTCGGGATCAAATCGGCTGCCTTGCCGCCGGAGCGGGTGAGATGCAGGGCGTCGACGAGAATGGCGCCGTTCGATTTGTTCGCCTCTCGCACGATTGCCAGGGCCTGTGGCAGCGCGCCGATCGCGCGCCAGCGCATGAATTCGAGATCGACGCGCAGACCGAATGGATGCGCGAGGTCGCAGAGTTCGGCGAAGTGCGCCGTGAGCCGCGCAGGATCGTGATCGTCACCGGATACGGTGGCCGAAATCGCGCCGAGATCGGCGGCAGCCTCTAACACGCCGGCGAAGGCCTGCACGTCGATTTCAGGCGTGAGCTGGATGAATTCGATATCGCTGACGCGGACCCCCTCCGCCGTCAGGACTTGTTTGAGCGCGCGGTGGGCTTCCGTTCCGACCCGCGTCGGATAGGCCGGACCGCCTGCTGTCGCCGGCACAACCCGCAGGCCAACCGACCCAAAACCGGCGCGCGCCGCCTCGGTGACCAGCGCGGGCGGCGACAATTCGAGGGCCGTCAGGTGGGCAAGGCCGAGCCCCATGCGCGTCATCTCCTCCCTCCCCTAATTAACCTATGGGATAGTAATAATTAATCCATTGGATAATTGCTGTCAATAGCGATCGATTCGATCCATGATGCGGGCAAGCGCCCGCTCGGGCGCGGAAGGAGCGGACAGCCAGATGGCACTTGCGAAAACACCCGCATCAGCGAAGGCGAAAGAGCCGCCGATCCGGCGGCGCGACCGGGAACGGACCAAACGTGAGATCCTGGAGATTGCGTTTGCGGAATTCGCCGAAAATGGCCTGTTTGGCGGCAACACCGACGCGATCGCCGCGCGCGCCAACATCACCAAGCGGCTGATCTTCTATTACTTCAACTCGAAGGAAGAGCTGTTCACCGCCGTGCTCGAAATGGCCTACGCCAAGATGCGCCTTGCCGAAGAAGACCTGCATCTCGAGGCACTGGAGCCGGAGGCCGCGATCCGAAGGCTTGCGGAATTCACCTTCGATTTCGACCAGGCCAACCCGGAATACATCCGCCTGGTCACGATCGAGAACATCCACCGCGGCCGGCACATCAGCGCCAGCCGGACGCTCAAGGAGATGACGCGGCCCATCATCAACCAGATCGGCAAGGTGCTGGAGCGAGGCGTTCGCAGCGGTGCAATCAGACCAGGCATCGATCCGATCGAACTGCACATGACGCTGAACGCGCTCTGCTTCTTCTCGGTCGCGAACCGCCACACCTTCGAGGCGCAATTCGGCTGGGACATGTCATCGCCCAAGGCCAGGGCGCAACGCCGCCGCGAAATCGCCGACCTGCTGTGGCGCCACGTGCGCAAGGAGTAGATTCTTGTTTTGACGCGTTTTCTTCACGCGAACCGCTACCCACTTCGCTCGAAAACGCTATCCAGCGGTCGATCTCAAACCCAGCGCTTGCGGCGGCGGTACGACTTCATGTCGCGAAAGCTCTTGCGCCCTTCCGACGACATTCCGAGATAGAACTCCTTGACGTCCTTGTTGTCCGCCAGGGCCTTGGCCGGGCCGTCCATCATGATGCGCCCGCTTTCCAGGATGTAGCCGTAGTCGGCGTATTTCAGCGCCACGTTGGTATTCTGCTCGGCCAGCAGGATGCTCACGCCCTCCTTCTGGTTGAGGTCGCGAACGATTTCAAAAATCTCAGCTACGATCTGCGGGGCCAAGCCCATCGACGGCTCATCGAGCAACAGCATGTTCGGCTTCGCCATCATGGCGCGGCCGATGGCGATCATCTGCTGTTCGCCGCCCGACGTGTAGCCCGCAAGGCTGCTGCGCCGCACTTTCAGCCGTGGGAAGTATGCGTAGATCCGGTCAAGCTCTTCGCGCAGCTGCGCCCTGCTGATGGAACGCGCGTAGGCCCCGGTAATCAGGTTCTCCTCGGCGGTCAGATGCCCGAAGCAATGCCTTCCCTCCATCACCTGCACCAGACCCATGCCGACCAGTTCGCCCGGCGTGAGCTGGTCAGTTCGCTGCCCGCGGAATTCGATCGATCCCTTGGTCACGGCGCCTCTCTCCGAACCCAGCAGCGTCGAGATCGATTTCAGCGTCGTACTCTTGCCGGCGCCGTTGCCGCCAAGCAGCGCAACGATCTTGCCTTGCGGCACTTCGAGAGAAACGCCGCGGAGCACGAGGATCACGTGATTGTAGATCACCTCGATATTCTTCACCGCCAGGACAGGCCGCGCCGCAGCTTGAACCGCTGCGGTTCGATCAACAGCCGGTGCAACAGAAACATTCATGGCAGCCTCCCTTTAAGTCGAAACCGTCCGGGGGATGGGTGTCACCCCATCCCTCTGACATCGCTTGTGACGCGTTTGCAGCGTGCCTTGTCGATCAGGAGCACTTGCGCGGCGTGATGTTGTTCTCGGCGGCAAACTTCGCCGCCGAGTCTTCGATCAGCTTGCGGATGAAGGCCGGGTCGGGCGCCGGCACCCAGTCCGTCAATATCTGGAACTTCTTGCCGTCCCATTGCATGACCTTGAAGCGCTCGGAGCCATCATGCTTCGCGCACGACATCTTGAACGGCGCCGACATGCCGAGAATGCCGATCTCCTTGAGCTTCTCGTCGGTGATGTCGAGCGCTTCGTACCCATCGCGGAACTCGTCACCGTTGACCGTCTTGCCGACCTTGTTGTGGATCTGCTGGGCGTTCTTGAGTGCTTCAATCCACATCGCCGCCGCGCCGACGCCGCGATTATAGTAGACCGTCCCCACCCGCTCCGGGTTCTGCATGTTGCCCTTGCCGGCGCCGTAGACCACCTTCAGGATGTCAGCGATCAGCGGGTAGTCCTTGCCGGGCGCGGCGTTGGCGGCGACATAAGTACCTTTCGCGGCGTCGCCGGCCGGAATCATGTCCTCCTCGGCGCCGCCGAAGGTGACATAAAACATCTTCTCGCGCGGGAAGCCGACACGAGCGGCGGTGGTGATCGCGGTTGAGTTCATGCCGGAGCCAGCGCCCCAGAATGTGACCCAGTCGGCCTTCTCCTTGCGGATTTGCAGCCACTGCGACTGCTGCTCCAGACCCGGGGCCGGCACGGCGATCTCGATCAGCTTGAAGTCCCAGTCCTTGGCAATCTGGCGCATCGCCGGCAACGGCTCACGGCCGTAGGCCGTGTCGATGTGCAGATGCACGATCGTCTTGCCCTTCATCTTGTCGACACCGCCTTCCTTTTCGGCGATGTAGTTCATCTTGACCGCGATCTGCCCCCAGTAGTGGCCTGCCGCATTGAACACCCATGGCCAGACGCGTCCGTCGGCGGCATCGGTTCGCCCATAGCCGTACTGAGCCAGCACGACGTGGTCCTGCGCCATGCGGCCGATCACGGCATAGGCGCCGGGCGTGCCAAGCGTATCGAACACCACCATCTTCTGATCGCCCTTGTTGAGCAGGCGCTGGTAGCATTCCACGGTGCGCGCGGCGTTATATTCGGTCTCGCACTCATCATAGGTCAGCTTCACGCCATTGACGCCGCCCTTGATGTTTACGTAGTTAAGATAGTCGATGATGCCGCCGTAGTAGCCGGTACCCATGGCCGAGTACGGTCCGACGCGGCTGCTCGGAATTCCGAAATACTGTTCCTGGGCCTCCTGCACCATTGCAGCCGTCGATGCGGCTGCGATCGCGATGAAGGTGGCGGCGGCGGAAATAGCGGGAACTACACGGCGAAGCATCTTGTTGGTCAACATTACTGGTTCTCCCCTTGCTGCGTTTATTGGACGTGCTGGTTTCTTTGGGATGATCACCCTCAGTGCTTGAACGGCCATAGCCGCAGTCTCTCCTTTGTCAGTTGCCAGAGCCGCGCCAGCCCGAGCGGCTCGAAGATCAGGAACATGATGATCATCACGCCGAAAATGACCTGCTCGAGCGCCGACGTGATGGTGGCGTCGACGGATTTGCCGAAAACGGTGTGGAAGAAGATGTTCAGGAAGATCGGCATCAGGAGGATGAAGCCCGCGCCCAGGAACGAGCCCATAATGGTGCCGAGACCGCCGATGATGACCATGAAGAGAATTCGGAACGACAGGTCGATGCCGAAGGCCGACGGCTCCACGGTCTGCAGGTAGGCGAATGCGAACAGCGCACCGCCGACGCCGCAATAGAACGAACTGATCGCAAAAGCCTGCAGCTTGGTGCGCAGCAGCGAAAAACCCATCACTTCGGCCGCGACATCCATGTCACGCACCGCCATCCAGCCGCGCCCGATGCTGCCGCGCGCCATGTTCTTGGCCAGAAGCGCGAGCACTGCGACGATCGCAAGCACCACCCAATACTTCTCACGGGGCGTTGCGAAGTTGTGGCCGAACATCACGATCGGCTGCGCGGTGATCACGCCCGCCGGGTCGTAGTTCTTGAACCAGCCGAACTTGTCCAGCGCCCAGACGATGAAGAACTGCGATGCGAGCGTCGCGACCGCGAGATACAGTCCGCGAATACGCAAGCTCGGCAGACCGAAGACGATGCCGACCAAAGCTGCGCAGACGCCGGAAAGTCCGACCGCGACCACAAACGGAATGCCGTCGATACGAAGAATGAGGTTGTAACAGGCGAACGCTCCGACAGCCATGAAGCCGGCCGATCCGAGCGAAAGCTGGCCGGCATAGCCCATCAGGATGTTCTGCCCGAGCGCCACCAGGGAAAGTACGAGCCATGGAATAAGGATCGCGCTCAGCCAGTAGCTGTTGGCGACGAACGGGAGCATCACCGCAGCGATCAGCATGATCGCGATGCCGATACGATCCTGACGCAGCGGAAAGATCTGCGAGTCCTGCGCGTAACTGGTGCGGAACTGTCCGGCTTCTCGGTAGAGCATGAAACGGAATCCTCGGGGTTGCGCGACGTCAGACGCGACGGATGATCTTTTCGCCGAACAGGCCTTCCGGTCTGATCAGCAGGAAGAGAACGGCGAGCATGTACGGGGCCCACCCCTCGATGCCGCCACCGAAAAACGGGCCGATGAAGACCTCGCCGAGTTTTTCGACCGCGCCCACGATCAGGCCGGCGAGGATGACGCCCGGCACCGAGGTGAAACCTCCGATGATCAGCACCGGCAAGGCCTTGAGCGCGACCCACACCAGCGCGAACTGAACGCCGCTGCGCGCGCCCCACAGCATGCCCGCAACCAGGGCAACGACGCCCGCCGTGGCCCACACGAGCATCCAGATGTGTTTTAAGGGAATGCCGATCGACAGCGCCGCGGCATGGTCGTCCGCGACCGCACGCAACCCGCGCCCAACCTTGGTGTGCGAGAACAGCAGCGCCAGCGCCGCCACCATGATGCCGGCGACCGCTGCCGCCGTGACGTCGAGCTGGCTGACGAGCATGCCCGTCTTGTCCATCACCCAGTTGATCGGCTCGTCCCGAATGCCGAGATCCAGGCGCCGCACGTCGACGCCCCAAGCAAGTTGCGCCACGCCTTCGATGACGAAGGCGAGACCGATCGTGGCCATCAGCAGCGTGTCCTCGCTCTGATTTACCAGCGGACGCAGAACGAAGCGTTCGGTGCCCATGCCGACGAGGATCATCAGGCCGACAGTGACGGGCAGCGCCGCCCAGAACGGCAGCCCGAGCTCCATGAAGCCGACAAAGGACAGCACGGCGAAGAAGACCATCGCGCCCTGCGCGAAGTTGAACACCGACGAGGCCTTGTAGATGAGCACAAAACCGAGCGCGACCAGCGCGTACATCGTTCCCGAAAGCAGGCCGCCGACCAGAACCTCGAGAAAAAACCAAAAGTCCGGCATTGCCTGTCCTCAGTGTGGGACGCCGAGATAGGCGTCGATGACGTTCTGGTCCGCCCGCACTTCTTCAGGCGTGCCGTCCCCGATCTTCTTGCCGTAGTCCAGCACGACGACACGGTCGGAGATGTCCATCACCACACCCATGTCGTGCTCGATCAGCACGATGGTCGTGCCGTAGTGGTCGTTGACATCGAGGATGAAGCGGCACATGTCCTGCTTCTCCTCGATGTTCATGCCGGCCATCGGCTCGTCGAGCAGCAGGATGGTCGGTTCGGCGGCGAGCGCACGGCCAAGTTCGACGCGCTTCTGCAGCCCGTAGGGCAGGCGCGCCACCGGCGTCTTGCGGATGTGCTCGATCTCGAGGAACTCGATGATTTCCTCGACCGCGGCGCGATTTTCGGCCTCCTCGCGACGGGCACGAGGCAACTGCAGCGCCACTTCGAGAAAGCTTGCGTGCATATGCAGGTTGCGGCCGGCCATGATGTTGTCGAGCACCGACATGCCCCGAAACAGCGCAATGTTCTGGAAGGTGCGCGCGATACCGAGCCGGGCAGCGTGTGTCGGCGCCATTTCCGACAGGCGTTCGCCCCGGAAGGTGATGCCGCCTTCCTGCGGCACATAGATGCCGTTGATGACGTTAAGCATCGAGCTCTTGCCGGCGCCGTTCGGACCGATGATGGCGCGGATCTCGTGCTCGAGCACATTGAAGGAAATATTGGACAACGCCTGCACGCCGCCAAAGCGCAACGAGATCGAGTCGAGTTCGAGGATCGGCGAACCGAAAGCAAAGGCGCGTTGCGCGGACTGCAGAATGGAGGATTGTACTGATATCGTCATGTTCAGGCGGCTCTCCGGTTCTGCGCGGATGCAACGACTTTCGCGTCGCGGATTTTCATCTCTGCGGGCGCGGCCCCTTCGACGCTTCCAGCCTCGAAACGCATTTCGGTTCGGCCGTCATACATCGCGTCCACCAGCGCCCGGTATCGCTCCGCGATGACGTCGCGGCGCAGCTTGCCGGTACGCGTGAGGACGCCGTCATCCGCGCTCAGCTCATGGTTCAGGATGACAAAGCGCTGGATCTGCGATTGCGCCAGCGAGGGCTCCGACGCCAGCTGCGCGTTTACGTTGGCGATACAATCCGCAATCAGTGCATAAACTTCGTCGCGCGAGGCGAGATCGGCGTGCCCCATGTACGAAATGCTCAGCTTGTCGGCCCACCGGCTGGTGGCGGCCATTTCGATGTCGATGAGCGCGCAGACCGTGTCGCGCCCGTCGCCGAACGCCACCGCTTCCCTGATGTAGGGCAGGAACTTGAGTTTGCTTTCGAGCAGCCTGGGCGCATATGGCGTGCCGTCTTTCAACGCGCCGACATAGGCCATGCGATCGACGATCCGCAATTGCCCGTCCTGGCCGAGGTAACCGGCGTCGCCGGTGTGAAACCAGCCCTCGGCGTCTAATGCCCGCGCCGTTCTCTCGGAGTCACCATGGTACTCCCTGAAAAGGCCGGGTGAGCGCACCAGGATTTCGCGCTGCGGCGTCATTTTCAGTTCCACACCTTCGACCGGAGATCCGACCGTATCCGGCCTGACCGCGCCGTCGCGCTGCATCGCGACGAAGAATCCGGTTTCAGTGGAGCCGTAGAGCTGCTTCAGGTTGATTCCCAGCGCACGAAAAAACATCAACAGATCGGGATCGATCGCATCGCCGGCGGTGTAGGCCAGGCGCACCTTGCTCATCCCGAGCACATCGCGGAGCGGTCCGCGCATCAAGAGATCGGTCGCCATCGACACCAGCCGGTCGCCGACCGAAACGGCTTCGCCGGCCAACGTCCGCGCACTGACCCGCCGCGCGACTGCCATGCAATAGCGATAGAGAGCCTGATTGAAGCCGCCGGCCTCCTCCATTCGGAGCGACACCTGTTTGGCCAGCGTCTCAAGCACGCGCGGTGTGGCGAGGAAATATGTCGGACCCATCTCGCGCATATCGGCAAGCATGGTGTCGGAGGATTCGGGGCAACAGATGCAGTAGCCGACGACCATCGGCTGGACGTAGCCGAACAGGTTCTGGCCGATCCATCCGGGCGGAAGGTAGGCCATCGCCACGTCGGTATCCTTCAATTCTCCCATCGACGCGGCCACACGCGCGCGATCGATCAGCGAGGCATGGGTGAGGACGACGCCCTTGGCGGGGCCGGTCGTGCCCGATGTATAGAACACGAAGGCTGAATCCTGCCCGCTGCCGCGCGCGGCCTCGGCATGCAGGAAGTCACGCTTTTCGGCGGCGAGTTGGTGGCCGTGCTGCAGCAAAGAAGCGTAGCTGACAAGCTCCGGCTGCTTGTAGTGGCGCATGCCGCGGTCCTTGTCGTAGACAATGCATCGAACTGTGGGACAGCGCGGCAATATTTCGAGCAACTTGTCGACCTGCTCCTGGTTTTCGGCAAAGACGTGGGTAACTTTCGCGCTGTCGATCGACGACGCGATCTCGTCAGCCGTCGCATCCTGATAGAGCGGCACCACGACGGCGCCGAGCCACTGCGCCGCGCACATTGCCGCATACAGCCGCGGCCGGTTGTCGCCCAGCAAAGCGACATGGGCGCCGCGTTGCAGGCCTCGTTCCGACGCCGCGGCTGCAAGCGCGGCGGCTTCTTCGGCCAGTTCGCGCCAAGTTACGGTGCACCAGATGCCGCGGCTCTTTTCGCGGATGGCCGGACGTTCACCCCGCTCGCGGGAGTGATGCATGAGCAGCTTCGGAAACGTATCGAGGTCCAAATTCCCAGTTGTCATTAGCCGCGTTCCCCAATGCCTCCACAGCCGCCGAGGCGCGCGGAGCGCGCCTGGCGAAACCATCCACAGAATGTCGGAATGCAGTGATCTGCTGCGCCGCGATCGGCGTGCAACGATTGGCAAACCCATGAGTCACGCGCGGCGCTAGCCGACACAACGCACGATGTTCGCAATCATATCGTCCGGCGCAAGGATCGGCCCGATGCCTGATCCTTGTCGGTGACGATGTCCCTTCGTTATCGACGACAAGAATCGAAGCGCACGCAAGCCACGACCCGAACTCAGGGTCGCCTCGCGCTCCCAGATTCCTTTGCTCCGTTTTCGCCCGCATGTTTTTCCTCTGACCAATGCTTACGCGCAGAATGTGTCAGTCGGGAGTTGCGCCAACATGCAGTATCAATCATGCGGAGTCGATTTCCGATTGGATTTATTCCAAGTGTGTGTGCGCGAATGACATCGGCAAAGGGACATAGGCAAAGCCTATGGGCACAAAAATTCTTACGTCGACTGATTGCGAATCCCGATGACATAATTTGGACAATTGATTGAGCGTCGAACTTTAGTCTGACTCATTCGTTTGAATGACGCGCGTCCGAACGCCGTTGATTTGAACGGTGATAAAAATGATGCGCCGTGGTGAAGCGGTTGTGTCCCACGCGATATAACGTCGCGGCAAACTTTCCGATGACCTCTCGATCCCTGAAGTGGCCGACGCGCGCAGCACGGCGCTCGCCGACACCCGTCGGCATCACGCGTTGACGGCTTGACGGGTTGCCCTAAAAACGAAAACCCCGGCCGCGGGGCCGGGGTTTTGCATTGTAGTTGGTTGCGGGGATAGGATTTGAACCTATGACCTTCAGGTTATGAGCCTGACGAGCTACCGGGCTGCTCCACCCCGCGTTAAACCGTTGCGCTGCCTTCGAAAAGCCGGTGCCGAAACGTTCACGGCGAACGCCAGATGACGCCGATCGATCCCGTCCGGAGGCTTCCTGAGAAGGCGACCGGGCCGAAGCCGTCGGGCGCGATGGGTATGTATCAACGTCGTCCCGCTTTGGAAAGGGGCAAGGCTCCGCTTTTGAGGATTTTATGACAGCAAAAACGAGGGTTTGAGGGGGAAAAACCGCCTCGTGGAACCGCTCTTGCCATAAACGCCGCAAAAGCGGAGTTTTGGCCCCCAAAGCGTGGCCGTGCGGGCCTGCCAGAACAAAAAAACGGGGGATGCGCGTGACGGATACATTCGACTTCGTGGTGGTGGGCGGCGGCTCCGGCGGCTGCACGGTGGCGGGACGGCTGTCGGAGGATCCGAACATTTCGGTGGCGGTGCTGGACGCCGGCGGCAGGAACGACAATTGGGTGGTCACGACGCCGTTCGCACTCGTGCTGATGGTCGCCGGCAACGTCAACAACTGGGCCTTCAACACCGTGCCGCAAAAGGGCCTCAACGGCCGCATCGGCTATCAGCCGCGCGGCAAGGGGCTCGGCGGCTCGTCCGCCATCAACGCGATGGTCTATATCCGCGGCCACCGCGCCGACTACGATCAATGGGCCTCGCTCGGCAATGCCGGCTGGTCGTTCGCCGACGTGCTGCCCTACTTCAAGCGCGCGGAAGACAATTCCGATTTCGGCGGCGAGTATCACGGCAAGGGTGGGCCGCTGGCTGTCAACAAATCGCGCAGCGACAATCCGGTGCAGCAGATTTTTCTGCAAGCGGCGCAGGAAGCGCAGTTTCGCCTGCGCGAGGATTTCAATGCCGACGACCATGAGGGGCTCGGCATCTATCAACTGACGCAGAAGAACGGCGAGCGGTGCAGCGCCGCGCGCGCCTATATCCACCCGCATATGGGAAACCGCGCCAATCTGCGCGTCGAGACGCATGCCCACGCCAGCCGCATCCTGTTCGAGGGCAAGCGCGCGGTCGGCGTCGAATACCGCCAGGGCAAGGAAATCAAGCGGATCCGCGCCCGGCGCGAGGTGATCGTGTCCGCCGGTGCGTTCCAGACCCCGCAACTCCTGATGCTCTCCGGCGTCGGCGACAGCGCGGCCCTTGGCAACCACGGCATCGCCACCGTGCATCATTTGCCCGGCGTCGGACAGAACCTGCAGGATCATCCCGATTTCGTGTTCGGCTACATGTCCGACAATCCGAACTTCAACGGCATCTCGCTCAAAGCGTTGCCACGGCTGATGCGCGCTATCAGCCAGTACCGGCGCGAACGACGCGGGCCGATGACGTCGAACTTCGCCGAATGCGGCGGCTTCCTGAAAACCCGGCCGGACCTCGAGGTGCCCGATATCCAGCTCCATTTCGGCATGGCGCTGGCCGACGATCACGGCCGCAAGCGCCATCGCGGCACCGGCTTTACCTGCCACGTCTGCCTGCTGCGGCCGAAGAGCCGCGGCAGC
The DNA here is from genome assembly GCF_054059515.1 of Bradyrhizobium sp. URHC0002. Taxonomy (NCBI): domain Bacteria; kingdom Pseudomonadati; phylum Pseudomonadota; class Alphaproteobacteria; order Hyphomicrobiales; family Nitrobacteraceae; genus Bradyrhizobium; species Bradyrhizobium sp. URHC0002. Next base: position 225,108 of record NZ_JBSSCF010000001.1, read on the forward strand.
GTTTCGCTCGGCAGCGCCCATCCGCTTCTCCCGCCGGTGATCGATCCGAACTTCTTCGGCGAAGAGGCCGACCTGGAAGCCATGGTCGCTGGCTTCAAGACCACGCGGCGGCTGATGGAGACGCCGGCGCTGCGCGCGTTGCAGAAAAAGGAGATGTTCACCGAAGGCGTGCATAGCGATGACGAGATCCGCAACCTCCTGCGCGCCCGCGTCGACACCGTCTATCACCCGGTCGGCACCGCCAAGATGGGCGTCAACGATCCCTTGGCCGTGGTCGATCCGACGCTGAAAGTGTACGGCGTCGAGGGATTGCGGGTGGTCGATGCCTCCATCATGCCGACGCTGATCGGCGGCAACACCAACGCGCCGACCATCATGATCGGCGAGAAGGCCGCCGACATGATCAAGGCGGAGATGCGGGCGGGTTGATTTATTGCACCCGTCATTGCGAGGAGCCAACGGGTCGCGCGAATGCGCGCCCGATAACAGGCTCCCGCGACGAAGCAATCCAGCTGTCCGCAATGACGTGGAGCGAGCCCGAGCACGTATGCACGCTGCCGGACACAGTGCAGTAGCCCGGTTGAGCGAAGCGATGTCCAAGGCCGGCGCTCCATAGTTCCGACCACACACGCTTTGGTTGATACAGACGATTTTAGCGATCGTTGGTCCGATTCATTGACGAAGCATCGGTATCGGAACGGGGTGGAGTTTTCCCCATGAACAGTTTCGATGCCGTCGTCTATCTCGGACTGATTATTGCGGTGGTCATCGGTTTCAATACCGGGCTATTGCGTAGCGCAATTGCAATTCTGGCCTACATCGCCGCGATGCCGATTGCGATAGGGCTGGTGCCACTGGTGTCGCCGCAGCCCGACGGCCAGCATGCGCTGCCGTTTGCGCAGAATTCGCCGCTGTTCTTCGGAGCTTTTCTGGTCATCGGCATGGTGCTCGGAAAGCTGGTCTGCCTGGTCCTCGACGACATCATTGGACCGCAAGCCGGCATCGGAGACCGCCTTGGCGGTGCCGCCCTCGGCGCAGTGCGCGTCGGCCTGATTGCGATCACGGTTGTGCTGATCTTCGACCAGCTTGTGCCGGCAAAACTTCAGCCGGCATTCATGACCGGCTCGCGGTTGCGGCCTATGCTGTCGGCCGCCGGGCAAATGGGCGTCAATTCCCTTCCGCCGGATCTCGTGGCTGCGATCGACCGCCTGAAGAAAGACCGCCACATATAATCGGCATGTCATCGGCGCCGTCTCCCTGATATGCGTTTCGGCGGTAGCCGCTTCCTTATCAGGGCCGCTCGACTTGGTTAAAGTGGGCTCATCCGACTTTCAGAAAATCACCTGACACAACGGGAGAGAAACAGTGGATCTTGGGATCAAAGACCGCCGCGCCATCGTCTGCGCATCGAGCAAGGGCCTGGGGCGCGCCTGCGCCATAGCGCTGGCCAATGAAGGCGTGCACGTCACGCTGACCGCGCGCGGCGCGGAGGCACTGAAAAAGACCGCCGACGAAATCCGCAAAGCCTATCCGACCGTCACCGTCACGGAAGTCGCCGGCGACATCACCACTCCGGCAGGGCGCGAAGCCGCGCTGAAAGCCTGTCCCGATCCGGACATCCTGATCAACAATGCCGGCGGCCCGCCGCCCGGCGATTTCCGCAACTGGACCCGCGACGACTGGATCAAGGCGATCGACGCCAACATGCTGACACCGATCGAACTGATCAAGGCGACGGTGGACGGCATGATGGCGCGGAAATTCGGCCGCATCGTCAACATCACCTCCGCCGCGGTGAAGGCGCCGATCGATATTCTCGGCCTTTCCAACGGCGCGCGTGCCGGCCTCACCGGCTTCGTCGCCGGGCTGTCGCGCAAGACCGTGATCAGCAACGTCACCATCAACGCGCTGCTGCCGGGACCGTTCGACACCGACCGCCTGCGCGGTGTGGGGAAAGCGGAAGCCGAGAAGCGCGGCATCACGGCGGACCAGGTGTTTGCCGAGCGCGCCAAGCAGAATCCGGCGGGGCGATTCGGCGAGCCCGATGAGTTCGGCTATGCCTGTGCGTTCCTGTGCGGCGCCAAGGCCGGCTACATCACCGGCCAGAACATCCTGCTCGACGGCGGCGCGTTTCCGGGCACGCTATGAAGGCAGTCTGGTACGAGCGAGCGGGCCCCGCGCCCGAGGTGCTGAGCTATGGCGAGATGCCGACGCCACTGGCCGGCCCGGGCGAAGTCCGGGTGCGGCTGGAGGCGTCCGGCGTCAATCCCGCCGATGTCGGCCGCCGCGGCGGCAGCTATCGCGCGATGGAATATCCGCGCGTCATTCCAAACAGCGACGGTGCGGGGATCATCGACCAGGTCGGCGACGGCGTCACGCGGCTCAAGATTGGCCAGCGCGTCTGGCTGTTCAACGGCCAGCGCAACGGCCGCGCGTTCGGCACCGCGGCTGAATACATTGCGCTCGCCGAACATCTGGTGACGCCGCTGCCCGACAATTTGTCGTTTGCGGAAGGCGCCACCCTCGGCATCCCCGGCATGACCGCGTGGACCTGCCTCTTCTGCGACGGCCCGATCGTGGGACAGACGGTGCTGGTCACCGGTGGCGCCGGAGCCGTCGGTCACTATGCCGTGCAACTCGCCAAATGGGGCGGCGCCAAGGTGATCGCGACCGTCAGTTCGGCGGCCAAGGCCGAGCAGGCCCGGCTTGCCGGCGCCGATCTCGTCATCAACTACAGAAGCGAAGACGTCGCCGCCAAAGCGATGGCCTACACCGGGCAGCGCGGCGTCGACCGCGTCGTCGATGTCGATTTCGGCGGCAATATCCAGACCACGCTGAAACTGATGGGCATGAATTCGACGATCGCGGTGTATGCCACCAATGGCAACCGCACGCCCGTCGTGCCGATGCGCGAGTTGATGGAAAAATGCATCGCGCTGCGCACGCTGGTGCTGTTCGCGCTGCCACAGCCGCTATTGGCGGCGGCGCAGGCGGACATTTCGAAGTGGCTGGCGGCGGGTCCGCGCATTCACAACGTAGCCGCGCAGTTCGCCCTCTCGGACACCGCACAGGCGCATCTTGCGGTGGAGAAAGGCGACAAGCTGGGCACCGTAATCGTGGACTGCGCCAAGTAACCCAAGCAGCTACAGATAGCTACTGGACCGGCGTGGTCCGCGCCTCCGTCCAGGAAAGGCCGAACTCGCCGAGACCTTCAGCGAGAAGGTCGCCCAGCATCGGCTCGCCGAGCAGATAGCGCGCGGTTGGGCCACCACTGCGTCCCTCCGCGGCCTGCTGCCGCAAGTCCTTCCATTCCTCGATGGTTCCGTCGCCGCGGCCGAGCCGCATCAGCGCGACGAGGTCGATCTGCTCGTCCTCACTCAGCGCATTGATGAAACCGGCGATCTCGCGCGCGACAAGGTCGCGCCCATCGTCCTCGAGCACATCAACCATATCGTCGTCGGTGGGATTGGATCCGGAGTCCGGATCGGACGCGGCTTCCTTGACGTCGAACTGGCGGGCCTTCTCGATCAGGAAGCCGACTTTTTCGGACGAAATCATGAGTTCTGGCATCACATGTTCCTCATACGGGCTATGCGATAACGCCCGATGCCGTCAGATGATCCATTGCACCGGAACATGGAAACCCGCATCCTTGCCCCAACAACAGAAACGTAAGGAAGCGCCGGATGAGCTGGACGGTGGGCAGGGTCAAAATCACAAAAATCATCGAAACGGAGACCGTCGGCAGCACCCGTTTCATCCTGCCGCTCGCGAGCCACGAGGAAATCCAGAAACTGCCCTGGCTGATCCCTGATTTCGCGACGGAGGATGGCCGGCTCAAAATGTCGATCCACTCGCTGCTGGTGGAAACGCCGTCGCGCCGCATCATCGTCGACACCGGGCTCGGCAATGACAAGCAGGGTCGCAACGTGCCGACCTGGAACAACCGCAACGATCCGTTCCTCGACAGGCTGACGGCGGCGGGCTTCCCGCCCGACAGCATCGATACGGTGCTGTGCACGCATCTGCATGTCGACCATGTCGGGTGGAACACGCGACTGGTGGACGGCAAATGGGTGCCGACCTTCACCAACGCCCGATATGTGTTCGGCAAGACCGAGTTTGAGTATTGGCGCGACCACAGCGGCGCGCCTGACAGGGCAGCGGTGTTCAACGATTCCGTGAAGCCGATTGCGGATGCCGGCAAGGCCGATCTCGTCGCCAGCGACGCCCAGCTTGCGGACGAGATCACCCTGATCCCGACCCCCGGCCACAGCCCCGGCCATATGAGCGTTCACATCAAGTCGGACGGCACGGAGGCCCTGCTCACAGGGGACGCCGCCCACCATCCCTGCCAGATGGCCCATCTCGACTGGTCGTCCACGGCCGATTCCGATCCCGCCCAGTCCGTGGTGACCCGTCGCGAGCTATTCTCGCGCTTCGCCGATACGCCGACGCTGGTGATCGGCGGCCACTTCGGTGCCGGTCACCTCAAGCGCGACGGAGGCGCGTTCCGGTTCGACAACTTGTAGGGTAGGCAAAGCCACCGGGTCGCGCGAAGGCGCGCCCGATGACAGGCTCCGCGTGCCCACCATCGTGTGCGAGACGCTGGTGGTGGCACGGCGAAAGGGCGCCTTTGCCCACCCTACCCTGCGCTTTCGGCAGTTGAATTTCCGCGCCCGCTGTTCCAAGAAGCGTCTGAAGGGCAGAAATTCCCCGACAAATCCCAAGAAACCCCCGCAGGGAGCGATAAAATGAAGCTAGTTCGTTACGGCGCCAAGGGCGCGGAAAAGCCCGGCCTGATCGATAAGTCCGGCCAGTTGCGCGATCTTTCGGCGCAGGTCAGGGATCTCGACGGCGAGGCCTATTCGCCGGCCTCCATCGCCAAGCTTGCCGCGCTGGATGCCTCCAAGCTTCCCGCCGTCGACGGCAAACAGCGCTTCGGCGCCCCGGTCACCGGCATCTCGAAATTCGTAGCGATCGGCCTGAATTACAGCGACCACGCCAAGGAGACGGGATCGCCGATCCCGACCGAACCGATCTTCTTCATCAAAGCCAACACCTCGCTGTCGGGTCCGAACGACGCGGTCGAAAAGCCGCGCGGCTCCACCAAGCTCGACTGGGAAGTCGAGATCGCCGCCATCATCGGCACCCGCGCCAAGTACGTCTCGGAAGCCGACGCGCTCAATCACCTCGCCGGCTATTGCGTCTGCAATGACGTTTCCGAGCGCAATTTCCAGCAGGAGCGCGGCGGCCAGTGGACCAAGGGCAAGTCGCACGACACCTTCGGCCCGCTCGGCCCGTGGCTGGTGACCAGGGACGAAATCCCTGACGTGCAGAAGCTCGGCATGTGGCTCGACGTCAACGGCCAGCGCCGCCAAACCGGCAACACCTCGACCATGATCTTCTCGATGGCGAAGTGCATTTCCTACGTCTCGCAGTTCATGACGCTGTTGCCGGGTGACATCGTCACGACAGGCACCCCGCCTGGCGTCGGTCTCGGTATGAAGCCGCCGACCTTCCTCAACGTGGGCGACGTCGTTACGCTCGGCATCGAAGGGCTCGGCGAGCAGCGCCAGGAAATCATCGCGGCCTAGCCGTCATACCCCGCGAAGGCGGGGTATCCAGTACGCCGCGGCCTTGGTGAAAGAACCGAACGGCCGCGGCGTACTGGATCATCCGCCTTCGCGGATGATGACATCGCGCAGTCGTCATCGCCGGACATAACAAGAAGAAGCCCTCCGAGGAATTCCCAGCATGAAACTCACCTTCTCCCCCGCCTCGCCGTTCGCCCGAAAAGTCCGCATCGCCGCGATCGAGACCGGCCTGATCGACAGAATAGAATTCACCCCCGCGACCGTCGCGCCGGGTCAGGCCAACGAGGAATATTCGAAGATCACGCCGCTGAAGAAGCTGCCGGTGCTGATCCTCGACAATGGCGACGTCATCCTCGATTCCTACGTCATCGTCGAATACCTCGACGAGCTCGCCGGCGGCGGAAAATTGATCCCGACCTCCGGCCCCGACCGATGGAAGGTGAAGAGCGACCATTCCCTGCTGCAGGGTATGCTCGATTCGATGCTGCTGTGCCGCTACGAGGCCATGGTGCGGCCGGAGCCGCTGCGGTGGAAGGCGTGGTCCGACGATCACTGGAACCGGGCCTGGACCGGTATGGCGCGGTTCGAGAACAAGCCCGACGTGTTGTCCGGGCCGTTCAATATTACGCAGATCGGCCTTGTTTGCGTGCTCGGCTATGCCGATTTCCGCTTTGCCGATAGCGGCTGGCGCAAGGCCTATCCGAAGCTCGATGCCTTTCATCAGAAGATGCTGGAACGGCCGTCGGTGAAAATCTCGGTACCGCCGCCGGCGTAACGTAAGGGAATGGAGATAGCGGCATGCGCGAGGGTGGCAAAAAATTGCGGCGCCTTGGCCTTGCCGCCCTCTTCATGCTCGCGGCATCCGCTGCCGGCGCGCAAACGCAGGAATTCTCCACCGGCCAGCGCAATCTCGCCTGCGGAAGTCCGGCATCTCTCGACGATAGCTGGCCGACGGCGACACCGGAGAGCGTCGGCCTCGATGGCCCACGCCTGTGCGGCATCGCGGCGAAGCTCGCGGCCACCAATGCCAACGTGCATGCCGTGGTGATCGCGCGCCATGGCAGACTGGTGTTCGAGCAATACTTCAATGGACAAGACGAACTCTGGGGAACGGACAGGGGGCCGCACGAGTTCGACGCAACCACCAAGCACGACATGCGATCGGTTTCGAAAAGCGTGACTTCGCTGCTGGTGGGGATTGCGATCGATCGCGAACTGATCAAGGGCGTGGATGAGCCCATCCTTAAATTCTTTCCGGACTACTCGGCGCTGAAAACCGCGGGCTGGGACACCGTCACCCTCCGTCATCTCCTGACCATGACATCGGGCATGCAATGGGATCAGAACCGCCCCTGGGCCGATCCGCAAAATGACGAACGGCAACTCAGCAACGAGGCCGACCCGTTCCGCTATGTCCTGTCGAAGCCGATCACGGCACCTCCGGACACCGTCTGGAATTACACCAGCGGTGGAACGGACCTGCTCGGCAACGTCATCGAGCGTGTATCAGGCAAGTCGCTGGAGGCGTTCGCGCGCGAGGCGCTGTTCGCGCCCCTCGGCATTACGGACTGGGAATGGATGAAGAACCGGAACGAGCATATTTCGGCGGCCGCGGGTCTTCGCCTGCGCCCGCGCGACGCTGCAAAGATCGGCCAGCTCGTGCTCAACAAGGGTGACTGGAACGGCAAACAGATTGTCTCGGCGAAATGGATCGAACAGTCGGTCACGCCGCGCTTCCAGGCGATCGGCTTTTTCGGGGGCCTGTTCTACTACGGGCTGCAATGGTGGATGGGTCGCACGCTATCCGGCGACAAGGACGTGAAGTGGATTGCGGCCCAGGGCCTCGGCGGCCAGCGGATCTTCATCGTCCCCGAACTCGACCTTGTGATGGTGACCACTTCAGGCCTTTATGGCAGCCCCCGGCAAGGAAATGCTCCGCTCGATATCCTCGCCAACTTCATCATTCCTTACATCAGGGACAACAACGCGATAATCAAGCCGGGGAAATCATGAGCCTGAAATTTGCCGTCGGCGACCTCACCGTCCACCGTATCATCGAACAGGAAACCACCTTCCTGCCAGCCCTGGAAATGCTGCCGGGCCTGACGCCGGAAATCCTCGCAGAGAACCGGGCGTGGATGCAAAAGGCCGGCGCGCTCGACGACCGAAATGGAACATGAAGACCGACGACACTTACGCGCGCGGGTTGGCCGCCGCCGGGCTTTCCGTCGGCGACATCGACTATGTCATGTGCACGCATCTGCATGTCGACCATGTCGGCTGGAACACGCGGCTCGACAACGGCCGCTGGGTGCCGACCTTTCCGAAGGCGCGCTACGTGTTCGACAAGACCGAGTTCGACTACTGGACCGATACGCACGCCAAGACACCCGTGCCGGCGTTTGGCGACAGCGTGCTGCCTGTCGTCGAGGCGCGGCAGGCCGAGATCGTCCGCAGCGACTACCAGATCGGCGACCACACCCGCATCCTGCCGACGCCAGGCCACACGCCCGGCCATGTCGCCTTCACCTTCGGCCGCGGCAAGGACGCCGCCGTGTTCTCGGGCGACCTGATGCATTCGCCGCTGCAAACGCGCTACCCGGAAATGTCCGTGAAGTTCGACGTCGATCAGGCGCAGGCGGCGGCGACGCGGCGCAATTTCATGGAGCGCTATTGCGATACGGATACGCTATGCTGCACCGCGCATTTCCCCTCCCCTTCGGTCGGAAAGATCCGGCGCAAGGGCAACGGATTTTCCTGCGAGGCGATATGAACGCGGACACGCCTACGTTCGAGACGCTTTCGATCGAACCGGTCGACGAGCATGTGACAATCGTCAGGCTCAATCGGCCGGACGCGTCCAACGCGCTCAACACCCAGATGGGCCGCGACCTCGTGCGCTGTTTCGAGGATGCGGCACTCGATCCGAAGAGCCTGCGCTGCATTATCCTGACCGGCGCCGGCGACAAGGCGTTCTGCGCCGGCGGCGACCTGAAGGAGCGGCGCGGCATGACGGACGAGGCGTGGACGCGCCAGCACGTCATCTTCGAGCGCATGGTGCGGGCGCTGATCGACTGCCCGGTCCCGATCATCGGCGCCGTCAATGGCGCGGCCTATGGCGGCGGCTGCGAGATCGCGGGTTGTTGCGATTTTCTCTATGCGGCGGAGAGCGCACGCTTCGCGCTGACCGAGGTGACGCTCGGCATCATGCCGGGCGGCGGCGGCACGCAAACCTTAGCCCGGGCCGTCGGCGAGCGCCGCGCCAAGGAGCTGATCCTGACCGGCAAGCCGTTTACCGCAGCCGAAGCCCACGCCTGGGGTCTTGTGAACGAAGTGTTTCCGCTATCCGAACTGCTGCCGGCGGCGCTGGCCACCGCGGCACGGATCGCCCGCAACGCGCCGATTTCCGTCCGCCAGGCAAAGCTGTCGATCCATCGTGGCCTGCAACTGTCGTTGCGGGATGGCCTCGCGCTGGAAATCGAGGCCTATAACCGCATGGTTCCGACCGAGGACCGCCGCGAGGGCGTGCTGGCCTTCAACGAGAAGCGGCCGCCGAACTTCAAGGGGCGGTAATTACGCTCAATCGAACAGGCTCGGCGTGTGGTTCACCGCCGCGCCTTCGATCGCCAGCATCTTCAGTTTCGTCACCACCCCGCCATTGGCGGAGAAACCGCCGGGCTTGTTGCCGGCCGCCAGCACGCGGTGGCACGGCACCACGATCGGACAGGGGTTGCGACCCAGCGCCTGGCCGACGTCGCGCGACAGCTCAACGCCGCCGAGTTTCTTGGCGATATCGCCATAGGTCATGGTCTTGCCCGGCGGGATGGTGCGCGCGATGTCATAGACGCCGCGGTTGAATTCGGGGACGCCGTCGAGATCGAGCACGACGTCGGCAAGGTCGTTCGGCTTGCCTGCGAGCAGCTCGACGATCCCGTCGATCGCGGCCTGCACTTTCGCCGGTGGCGTCGCCTCGATGAGATCGGCATGGCGTTGCTGCAGGCGGGCGCGGGTCTTCTTTTCATCGCCCATCGGCAGTTGCACCGAGATGATGCCGCGCTCACCCCACACGATGCCGCAGCGGCCGATCGGGGTGTCGAATATCGTAAAATGGTGCCCGGTCATGGCTGGCTCCATATTCTCCTGGTCAATGCCACCCCAGCTTCCTCTTGAGCCCAAATCTAGGCTTGGAGATTATTGCTATCCACCCGAAACCTGAGGGAACTTGACGGCATGAACAACTTCCGATGATCTGGGGTCTCGCCAGCGCCCTTCAACGGCCCTTGGCCCCCCTTACGAGCCCCCATGCAAACCATAAATGTCAACGGCTATGACATGGCCTATCTCGAGGTCGGCAAAAGCGCTGGCAATCGCCCGCCGCTGGTCTGCGTGCATGGTTCGCTGTGCGATTTTCGGATCTGGTCGTCGGTGCTAGGAGCGCTGACGCGCAAGCACCGCGTCATCGCGCCTTCGTTGCGGCATTTTTTCCCCGACCATTGGGACGGCGCCGGCGAAACCTACTCGACCGCACAGCATGTCGACGACGTCATCGGCTTCATCGAAAGGCTGGACACAAAGCCCGTCGATCTGATGGGCCATTCCCGCGGCGGGAACATCTGCTTTCGCGTCGCGCAGCACCGGCCTGATCTGTTGCGCAAGCTGATCCTGGCCGAACCCGGCGGCGAACTCGACGCTACGCTCGATCCTGCCTACAAGCCCGGCCCCTCGCCGCTCGCGGGAATGATCGCGGCTTCGGCCGAGGCGATCAGCAAAGCCGACATCGACGGCGGCCTGCAGATCTTCCTGGATGCGCTGGAAGGCCCCGGCGCTTGGAGGCGCTTGCCCGCGACGCCGAAACAGCTTTTGCGCGACAACGCCACGACGTTGATCGGGCAGGCCCGCGACCAGCGTTCGCCGCTCTCCAAGGCGGATGCAGAAGCGATCCGGACACCGACGCTGTTCATCGGCGGCGCCAACACCAAGGGCACGTTCCCGCAGGTGCTACATGCGCTGGCGGCCAACGTGAGGGGATCGCGCACCGAAATGATCCCGAACACCACGCATCCCATGTTCGAGCAGGCGCCACGGAAATATTGCGAGATCGTGCTGGCGTATCTCGCGGAGGATTGATCGCGATGCAGACACTCAGCGTTAACGGCTACGACATGGCCTATCTCGATGTCGGCAAGGGCACGGCCAACAGCCCGCCGCTGGTTCTCGTCCACGGCACGCTGGGCGATTTCCGCACGTGGAATGCCGTGCTGGGCCCGTTGTCGAAAAAACACCGCGTGGTGGCGCTGAGCCTGCGGCGATTCTTTCCGGAGCATTGGGACGGCGTCGGCAACGACTATCTGATGGCGCAGCACACAGGCGACGTCATCGGTTTCATCGAGAAGCTGAACGCCGGGCCGGTCGATCTGATGGGGCATTCCCGCGGCGGCCATATTGGATTCCGGGTGGCGCAGGCGCGGCCGGATCTGTTGCGCAAGGCCATTCTTGCTGAACCAGGCGGCGACCTCGAACCATCACTGCAGCCGGCCAGTCCGCCTCCCGGCCCCGTGCCGCTGGGGCCGCGCGTTCCGATCGCAGCCGAGATGGTGCGAAACGGCGACATTGACGCCGCGCTCGCCCTGTTCGTCGACGGGATCGACGGCGAAGGCGCGTGGGCGCGGTGGCCTGCGGCACCACGGCAGCAGTTACGCGACAATATCCATACGCTGCTTGGTCAGGTCGGCGAGAACCGCAAGCCGTTCCTGAAGAGCGAAGCGGAATCGATCAGGACACCGACATTGCTGATCGGCGGCGGCGACACCAAGGGCGCGCTGGCGGTGATCTGGCGTGTGCTGGCCGAACATATTCCAGGCGCGAGGACCGCCGTGATACCGGGCACGCGCCACTGGATGTTCGAACAGGCGCCGCAGCAATTTAGCGACGTGGTGCTGGATTTCCTGCAGGCGTGAACGCGCCGCGGCGCGTTACTTCTGATCGAGCCGCCACGCGCCATCCCAATCGGCGGGGGGCGGGTTGGCCTGAAAATCCTCGACGCGCTGAGCCAGCGCCATCGACGGCCCGTCGCCGGGGACCGCTTCGAGGCAAGCCCTGAATGCCCGGCGCGCCTCATCCCAACGCTGCGCACGATAGGCGACGAGTCCCTCGGCATATCGCTCCCGCAGCACCAGCAGTTTCTCACCGAGCTCGCCCTTGCGGCCCATGATCTCGAATACCGCTTCAGGTTTGGTCTGTCCAACCACCACCAGCCTGTCGATCTCGCGAACCGCGACTGCATCGCCGGCCGCCGTAATCGCGGGTTCTGAGGCCAGCGAGTGAGTGCCGTAGATCTTGTTGACGTTCTCCAGCCGCGACGCCAGGTTCACCGCGTCGCCCATCACCGTGTAGCTCATCATGAATTCCGAACCGATGCTGCCGACCAGCACCTCGCCGGTGGCCACACCGATACGGACGTCGCAGTCGCTCGGCACCGTGCGCACGCCAAGCAGTTCGGGCAATTCCGTCCGCAGCGCCGCGCCCCGATCGGCCATCTCGACGGCGGCCAGGCAGGCCAGCCGCGCCTGCTCGCTATGCTCGGTAAATGGAGGGCCCCAGTAGGCCATGATCGCGTCGCCGATATATTTGTCGATGATGCCGCGATGGCTGCGGATCGGCCCCGACATCGTCGAGAGATAGTGGTTCATCACCTTGACGAGGCCCTGCGGCGTCGTGCCTTCGCTCAGCCGGGTAAAGCCCTTCATGTCGCAGAACAGCACCGTCATCACCCGTCGCTCGCCGTCGCTGGCGGTCTGGGATTGACGTTCGATCAGGCCTTCCACGACGCGCGGGTCGACGTAGCGGCCGAAAGTTTCGCGCAAGCGTTCCTTGTGACGCAATTGCTCGACCATGTTGTTGAACGCCGTCGTGAGCTGGCCGATCTCGTCGCGGGTGGTGACATCGATGGAACCATCGAGCTGGCCGGCTTCGACGGCGCGGGTGCCGTCCAGAAGGCGCCGCACCGGGCCGGTTATTCCGGTGCTTATAAAAAGTGAAAATATCAATCCAAGAATGCTCGCGAGCAGGGTCAGGACCACGGAGATGACAATGGCCGTCTTCTGGTCGCGCATCGTCATCACAGCATCCTCGCGGACCAGCGCGAGCATGTCGGTGCGAATAACCTCGATCCTCTGGTTGAGGTCGTCGCGCAGCGTGTCGGTCCGCGCCACGCTGACCCGTGCCTCCGCGATATTCCCGGCATCGAGCAGCATCAGCAGCCGCTTATATTCTTCACCGAGGTAGCGGTGAAGATCGCTGGTCACGCGCTCGATCCGATCGTCGATCCGGCCGAGCCGGGCATTATCGGATGCAGTCGAGCTGTCGTCGATGATCGCATTGACCAGGGCGCGCGCCGCCTGCGCTTCCTGCTCTATTTCCTGGCCCTTGGCCTCATAGATTTTGCGCTGGTCCGCCATGGATGACTCGTCGGGCGGCGACTGCATCTTGCCGATCATCAGCCGGCGCAGCGCAAGAGCCTGCTCCAGCGAACGGATATTCATCCGCGCCAGATGCCCATACGCCTCGACATATTTGGAACTAAACTCGTCGAGCTGGTGGGCAATCTTGCGCGTCATCACCATCGACAGCGCCGACGTGATCGCCATCAGGAAGATCAGTCCGAGGGCGATGCCGAGGATTCGCTTTCGGATTGTCGGTTGCAGCATGGAGTGGCGCCCTGAGGTGGCGGACAGAATGGGAATGACGCGAACGCCCGGTCGATCTGCGATTGGGCGGGTCCGTTGCTTAGCGCGTGGCGCCGGATTTGGCACGTTCCCCGCGGGAAGGCGGTTGACGCGCGCCTGGCCGGGGAGTATTGAATACGGAATTCCGTATTCCGAAATGGATTTCGCCGGCATGATCCCCCTGGATCCCCTCCCCAACCTGATCGACCAGGTCTATGCCCGGATCCTCGAGGCAATCACCGACCGTTCGCTGCCGCCCGGGCATCGCATCCGGCAGAACGAGTTGGCGGAAAAGCTCGGCGTATCGCGCCAGCCGGTATCCCATGCGCTGCATCTGCTGCACCGGCAGGGACTCGTCGCCGAAAGCGGCCGCCGCGGCTTTGAAGTCACCCGGCTCGATCCCTCGCGCATCCGCCAGCTCTACGAGGTGCGCGGCGCCATCGACGCGCTGGCCGCACGACTGGCAGCCGGACAGGCCAAGTCCGATGCATCGGGACGCGCGCAGCTCGACGCGGCCCTGCGCGCGGGGCGGACCATCGGCAAAGATACGCCGCTGGCGCGGCTGATCGCGCTCGACGTCGATTTCCACAGCGCGATCTATCGCCTCGCGGGCAATCCCGCGATCGAGGAAATGATCGCGCCGCAATGGCCGCATATGCGCCGCTCGATGGCGACCGTGCTGGCCGAGCTCGATTACCGCGAAAGCGCCTGGGCCGAACACGACGCGATCGCCGCGCAGATTTTGGCCGGCAACGCCAAGGCGGCGGAAGCCGCCGCGCTGGCGCATGCGCAGACCGCCGGACGAATGACTGAGGAGAGACTGAGAGCGACGGACGACAAGGCGGCATAACCGCCGACAATTAAAATCACAGGAGGAAACACCATGAAACTGACGCCACAGCAGATCGAATTCTTCAACCGCGAAGGCTGGCTGTTTCTGCCCGAGCTGTTCAGCGCCGAGGAAGTCGCCTATCTCGCGCGCGAAGCCGAAGGCATTTACGACGCCAATCGCCCCGAGGTGTGGCGCGAGAAGAGCGGCGCGCCGCGCACCGCCTTTGCCGCGCATCTCTATAACGAGGCGTTCGGCGCTCTCGGCGCCCATCCACGCATGATCGAGCCGATCGAGCAGATTTTTGGCGAAAAACTCTACATGCATCAGTTCAAGATCAACGCCAAAGCCGCCTTCACGGGCGACGTCTGGCAGTGGCACCAGGATTACGGCACCTGGAAGCGCGACGACGGCATGCTTGAGCCGCGCGCGATGAACATCGCCATCTTCCTCGACGAGGTGATGCCGATCAATGGACCCTTGATGCTGGTGCCGAAGAGCCAGCACGCCGGCGACCTCAAGGCCTCCCACGACCTGGAGACCACCTCCTATCCGCTGTGGACGCTCGACGAGGCGACCGTCACCCGGCTGGTGAAGGAAGGCGGCATCGTCGCACCCACCGGCAAGGCCGGCGGCATGCTGATGTTCCACGGCAATCTGGTGCACGGATCGAGCGGCAACATCACGCCCTATCCGCGCAAGATCGTTTACCTGACGCTGAACGCAGTTTCGAACTACATCCGCACGCCGACCCGGCCGGAATATATCGCCCATCGCGACTTCACGCCGATCCAGACGGTGGAGGACGATGCGCTGCTGCGGCTTGCGCGTGCGCATCGGCAAGCCGCGGAGTAGGCGCACGCACGCCAAACCAATTGGTCGTCATGCCCGGCCTTGTGCCGGGCATCCACGTCCTGATACGCGGCTGCAAAGAACGTGGATGGCCGGGACAAGCCCGGCCATGACGAGTACAGATACACCACGCGTTCGCAAGCAATTTCACTCGTTGGACCCCTCTCATGAACCTCCATCGCCTCCTCAACGCCCGCGCCGCGGCCGGCAAGCCGGTTCGCGTCGCGCTGATCGGCGCTGGCAAATTCGGCTCGATGTTCCTGTCGCAAGTGCCGCACACGCCGGGACTCGAAGTGTCCGTCATCATCGATCTCGATCGCGACCGCGCCCGCGAAGCGTGCCGCACCGTCGGCTGGGACGCAGAGCGGATCGCGCGAACGGCCTTCACCGATGACGGCGTGCGCGCGATTGCCGGCGGCGCAATGGACGTCGTGGTGGAAGCGACCGGTAACCCGGCCGTCGGCATCAGGCATGCCCGCGCGGCCATTGCAGCCGGCAAGCATGTCGTGATGGTCAATGTCGAGGCCGACGTGCTGGCCGGGCCGCTGTTGGCCGAGGAAGCCCGCAAGGCCGGCGTGGTCTATTCGCTGGCCTATGGCGACCAGCCGGCGCTGACAGCTGAAATGGTGGACTGGGCGCGGGCAACGGGCTTTCGCGTCGTCGCCGCCGGCAAAGGCACCAAATATCTGCCGGCCTATCACGACGTGACGCCGGATGGCGTCTGGAGCCATTACGGACTGACCGCCGGCGAAGCGCAATCGGCCGGCATGAACCCGCAGATGTTCAATTCGTTTCTGGACGGCACCAAATCCGCGATCGAGATGGCAGCGATTGCGAACGCTTGCGGGCTCGACGTGCCATCGGACGGCTTGCTGTTTCCGCCTTGCGGCGTCGACGATCTGCCGCATGTGATGCGGCCGCGCGATGCGGGCGGCGTGCTGGAGAAGGCCGGCCTTGCAGAGGTCGTCTCGTCGCTCGAGCGGGACGGCCGTCCTGTCTTCCGGGACCTGCGCTGGGGTGTCTATGTCGTGCTGGAAGCGCCGAACGACTACGCCGCCGATTGCTTTAAGCAATATGGGCTGAAGACCGATGCTTCAGGCCGATATGCAGCGATGTACAAGCCGTATCATCTGATCGGGCTCGAACTGAATATTTCGATCCTGTCGGCGGCGCTGCGCAACGAGCCGACCGGGCAGCCGCATGATTTTCGCGGCGATGTCGCAGCGGTTGCAAAGCGCGATCTGCGCGCCGGCGAAATGCTCGACGGCGAAGGCGGCTACACGGTGTGGGGCAAACTGATGCCGGCACGAAAAAGTCTCTCCGTCGGCGCACTGCCGATCGGCCTTGCCCATCGCGTCAAGCTGAAGAGCGACGTGGCCCACGGCTCGGTGGTGCGCTGGAGCGATGTCGAGGTCGACGAAAATAGCGACACCATCAAGACGCGCCGGGCGATGGAAGCCGCATTCTCCGCAAGACGATGATCACGCGACGCACACCGGCACAGGGGCGGGAAATCTCTTCGCCCTGCGCATGAGGTTCAGCCGTCGCCGAGGGCTCGCCCGGCAGAATTACTGCAATGCGGCATTTCCGACTAGCTTGCCGAGCATCCACGCATCACTCGCCGTCTTAGTCTTTCGTCGGGTGGAAGCCGCCCAATCGCTTGATATTCGGGCAGACTGCGGAGGAACCAGACCCTTGATTATCAATCACTAATTCGTCATCCTGCCTGCAGGTCCATAAAGCCGGGAAATTGATTGCATCGAACACCAAGAGCCTAGGTTTCGGGGCCCACATTCCTAAACAACAGTCCAGCACCGGCCATCGGTAAACCCGAGAAGACGACATCAGATCGTCGTCCGTTGGTCGGTATCGGCAAAAACATGGAGGGGAAGCAAAATGAAACGTCGTGATTTCTTGAAGGTCGGTGGCGTCGGTCTCGCCGCGAGCGCGGTTGCAGCGCCTGCGATTGCGCAATCGAATCCAGAAATAAAGTGGCGGTTGACGGCGAGTTGGCCGAAGGCCCTCGACACGCTCTACGGCGGCTGCGAATATTTCGTCAAACGCGTTGCCGAGATCACCGACAATAAATTTCAGATTCAATCATTTGCTGCGGGCGAAATCGTCCCGGGTCTGCAGGTACTCGACGCCGTCTCGAACGGCACCGTCGAGATGGGCAACACGGCGCTTTACTACTACTGGGGCAAGAACCCGGCCTTCACCTTCGGCACGTCGCTGCCGTTCGGTCTCAACACGCGCTCGCATATTTCCTGGCTGCGTTTCGGTGGCGGCATGGACATGCTCAACGACCTGCTGAAGGAATATGGCTGCGTCGGCGTGCCTACCGGTTCTACCGGCGCCCAGATGGGCGGCTGGTTCCGGAAAGAGATCAAG